>NZ_JBGTZA010000008.1:0-63080 GCF_041807805.1 Streptococcus sp. E29BA | reverse complement strand
CCATTATTCTGGTCATCGCCCGGGGCTGGGGTGGTACCAGCTGAATCGTCGGTTGCGCCTGAATCTTGACCTGCATCACCTGACTGATTGCCTGAATCGCCCTGATTTACGTCAGTGTTGCCACCTTCATTGATATCGGTGTTGCCGCCTGCGTTGGTATCGGTGCTACCACCTTGATCAGCGCCGGTGTTGCCATCTACATCGGTACCCGCGTTGTCGCCCTCGTTGGTATCGGTGCTACCATTTTGCTCATCGCTTGGTTTTTCAGGTAGCTGGTCTTCTTCGGCCACTTGTTGTTTTTTCTCCAGTTTAGCGAGAGCTTCTGTGATAGTTGAGATATAACCATCAACGATAGCTTGATCTGAGGCTTTTTTATCCAACTGAATAGCCGAAATGGCACTTTCCAGAGCAACTAAACTTTCGTCCGTATACATGGTGAGGTCTTCTGGGATACTCAATAGCAACTCTTGCAAGCGGCTGTAATCGGCTGGCTTGTAAGTTAATCCCTCAATAGCTTGCTTAACAGAGGTCAGATAAGCATCTACTTCCGACTGTTGATGACGTTTTTTCTGCCAATCAATTGCTGACACAGCATTGACTAAACCAGTATAGCTCTCATCAGTGTAGTATCCTTTTGACAGATCCTGAGGTAGCTGATTTAACACTTCTAAAAGTGGGAGATAATTGGCACGTAAGTGAGTTGCATTAGCTTCTGCAAAAGCAGTTACGAGACGATCAAATTTCTCTTTCTCAAATACCGCACTCGGATTATCTGCCCAAATAGCAACCATGCTACCAATTGTAGGTACACTACCAGCAGTTGTTCCTGGCACTTGATTTATTGGTGTCCGACCAATACGTTCCAAAGCACTTGCAAGGTTATAGCCTCCTTGGTCATCGCGTCCCAAAACGTAGTACCATGCATCGTTGGTGTTAATCAGATGATGTCCTTTTTTATTAAAGAAAGCAGGTTTTGCCACATCATAACCACTCCAACCAGATGTCCAATAAGAAATTAACAAATCCTTGTCAAAGCTACCGCTAGCTGTATGATTATTGTAATAAACACCGTCGTTAAACGCCATCGGCTTCAAACCAGCGGACTTGACAATACTTGATAAATCGTTAGCATAAATTATGAATTTATCATAATGCCCATCAGCTTGCAAACGATAAAAGCCTCTAGCATTTGTGGCATCGTTAGCATACTCATCTAATCCGATATTGAAAATACCTACTTTACCAGCAAAGAAGTCAACATATTTCTTAATCAATGCTTTGGTAAAATCAACTGCCTCTTGATTAGTTAAATCAATCGTCGTCTTAGATAGTTTTCCGCCAAAGCTATATTTAGGATTAGCTATGCCAAGACTAGCCATAGCTTCCAAAATAGTATCCATATGACCTGGGCTATTAATCGTCGGAATTATGTTAATTCGACGTGATGCTGCATAAGTAAGAATATCTAGCATTTCTGATTCTGTCAGAGCATTACCATTTGGATCATCATAATATACTTTGTTACCATTTTTAATTGCTGCTTTGACAGCATCACTAGCATAGACTTGATTATTTACCTCAAGGGTCATGTCATCCAGTACAAAGCGCAGACCATCATTTCCAAGTAAAAGATGCAAATCAGTAAAGCCGAGTTCACTAATCTTATCAATCACTGATTTAATAATTTCAGGACTAAAGTATTTCCTTCCAGCGTCAAGAGAAACAATCTTCATATCCAACCAAGCTGCTGGCAAAGCTTCTTGTGGTAAATAAGGCAAAAGTAACTGCTTAATCTTTTCAGTAGCTATGTCCACTTCTACTTGCTGATTCCTAGTCTTATCTCGTGAAATAGAAGTCAATAGTTCTGTCAAGGCTTCTTGAACGCTTACTGGCAAGCGATCCAAATAATGCGAAGCTAAGTTCAATGCTTCATCAAATTGCTTGTAGTTAGCGTTGAAAACATCTGGATTACGGTCTGCAAAAGCTACTAACAGTTCATTCACTAATTCAGCTCTATAAGACATTCGGGGCTCGTCTGCCCAAGCTGCAACCATAGCTCCGATAACAGGTACTGTTCCTGTGGTATCACCTTGCAGTTTCGTATAAGGTGTTCGTTGAATACCACCTTTACCTTGATCTAAGTTGTACCAACCTTGCCCATTTCGATTACGACCAATAACGTAGTACCAGTCATCATTCGTATTGAGTAGCTTATGCCCTTTTTCATAGAGGAAGTTTGGTGTCGCAACGTTGTAACGGTTGTCTCCTTCTCCCCAACCAATCGTCCAGTAGGACACAATAATATCCTTATCAAAAGTTCCAGCTGTCGTGACATTATTGTGATAAATACCATCATTAAATGCCATTGGAACTAGTTGATGAGATTTGACAATCGCAGCAAGGTCATTTGCATAGCTAACAAACTTATCATACTCTCCACGCTCTTGCAACGTTTTGAAACCAAATTTAGGTTTGGTAATATCGTTAGCATACTCATCTAAACCGATATTAAAGATACTGGATTTTCCTGAGAAATAAGACGCATACTTATCAATCAAAGCCTTGGTAAAGTTAACAGCAAAATCATTGTTAAGATTGAGCGTTGTTAGAGAAGTTTTTCCATCATGCTTAAACTTGGCATCTGCAATGCCCAACTCCTCAATGGCAGTTACAATAGCATCCATATGCCCTGGACTATTGATTGTTGGGATGATGCGGATATTCTTGGACTGTGCATAGGCAAACAAACTATCCAATTCCGACTGCGTCAGAACTTGAGCATTATCACGAGAACGCTTGCTTTGTTCATAAGCTAAGTTCCCTCGTCTTAAGGCTTCTTTAACAGCTTCATTCGAATAAGTCTGCCCATTAGCTGATAGGCTCATGTCATCTAAGAAGAATCGCAAGCCATCATTTCCCAAAATCAAATGGAGATCCGTATAACCAATCTGACTCAAGGTATCAACAAGTTCTTTCAGGCTATCTAAATTAAAGTATTTTCGACCAGCATCCAATGAGAAAACTGTCATCGGCTTTTGGTTTTGCTCACTAGGTTGCTCTTGACTTATGGTTTGAGCAAGGAGTTGTGACTTATATTTGCTAATCACTTCACGAACTTTGTTAAAGACAGCTCTGACATCAGCTTCCACCTGGCGTTCCTGATTTACTCCAGTTGATTCCATAGCACCGTAGCGGTTACGACGACCTTCTGGGCGTCGCATATTGAGGACGAAGTGGTCAAGCTCCTCACCAGCCTCTGGAACCGTCGCTTTAATCCAACGTATTTTTTCAATCAGACGCTCGGCTTCTTTGATTTGTTCATAGCGTGGCGAAGTTCGTGGAGTCTTATCCGAACCTGTTTTATCCCCTGGGTAAATCAAGAAGGGGTCACCACTCTCCCACCACCAGTGATCTACAGTTTCCAGAGGTTCTTTAACCCATGCATCATAAGCCCAACGCAGATAGCCGTCAAGACCTAAGCTGTGGGCATACAGTAGCACCCAAGCAGCTTCCACAGGAGCACTTCGAGTGAAGGCATTTGGATACTGACCTACCATAGAATACATCGTTGTCGTCTGACCACGTTCACGACGTTCTTTAGCATATGAACGAAGAAGCTCTGGAGATGATTGTCGCGCTGGATTATCAATTTCTGTCATGCTAACAGAAATATCATCAATTTTATCCAATAATTCCTTCATTGCAGGTTCATAGTGGTCAATCGCTACACTGAGTTTCAGTGTTTTTCCGTCTTTGTTACGGTATTTAGAAAGTAAATCTAACACCTCTTTCATGACATCAGCGGGTCGCTCATCAAGGGCAATATAGGCCTTATCAAACCACCCCTTTTCATCCAAATGCGCAATATAAGCTGGTAAAAAAGCTCCCCAGGTCTCTTTCCACTGCTGACTACCTGGTGTTAAGCGTTGTGAACGTGGACGATTCTGCGCTTCATCAAAATAACCAACTCGGTTATCCCATGGTGCAATAGAGAATGATTTAATTTGTTGGTCAATACCCAATTCCATAGCCAAGCTAACGTATTTGTCAAAATGGTCAAAGTTAAATGTAAAACTACCATCTTCCTTTTTCGTCCATTTTACCATTGATGGGTACTTGTCATAGGTCTGGTTATTCCAAGGATCTTCGACAACCGTTGCAGTAATTGATTTTCCACCAACTTTTTGGTATTCGGACAATTGCTGACGTAAGATGGCTAAATGCTCTTCACCAAAAAGTTGCTCATCAGAAAGCCCATAATAGCGAGCCACCGTGTACGGATACTGCCATAATTCGACACTAAAGCGGTCAGTTTTTGGCTGCTCAAACGGCAAGACTTCAAAACTGTAAGGCACGACAATTGCTTCTTCAGCATTGGCTGCTTTATAAGTCAGACTACCAGTATAGACCCCTGCCTTAGCATCTTCAGGAACATCAATCGTTACCCAACTGCCTTTTAGGCTACGAGCAGGTATCGTGACACTCCCTGCCTTATCAATAATATCTGGCACCATCTCCCTCGGAGCATCTGGAATACGGAATTTATCCCCACCACGAGCAATATGAGCACTCGTTTCTCGAAGGAATCTTATCTTAACCTTATCAGATGAAATTATTCCACCTGTCGTCATAAAATCCGAAGCTGTTCCTGTCACTTCTTCCAAGTCATGATTCGCCGCTAGTAAAAGAACTTCTGCATTGATTTGATCATTTCGGAAAGCGAAGGGACGCTCTGAACGACTAGGAATATTTGTTCTGAGCTGATCATAATCTGTTTGCTTGTAGTGGTGTCCATTGCTCACCAAATGAGCTTCGAGATTAACCCTCTCTTCTGATGTCACCTCAACAGTGCTATGTACCTCAAACCGTCTAAGGTAAAATGAAGTATCTTGGGCTGGAACCAGTTTTATGACATGATTACCACTTAATAGGCTTGGTGTTGTATAAAGTAACTGATTTTGATTAGCCGGATCTTCATCGTCATCGCCATAGGCACTAAAGGAAGCAACCTTGCTCCCGTCGAGAAAAACATCAACCTGACCATTATAAGGTGCTTTATCGCCAAAGACATGAACTTGGTCCCCATTGAACCGTAAGGTAGCAGAAGGACTATCACCACCGAACAACACTTTGACATTGTCCGGATAATCAAACCAATCACCAGAGTACTTTATTTTACCTGATTCATCTTCTGCAGTTTCAGCCGTCGCCAAGATAACCTCTTTCTGCGACTCCGTTCTTGGTTTAACAGGCGATTCTTTTGGCTGTAAAGCTTGCAAAGCTGCTGTCAAAACCAAAACATAAGAGTCAACAAACTCCTGCTCTGACACAGGATGGTTCAGGCGAATACTAGCCAAAGCAGCCTTCAACTGATTCAAACTTTCCTCTGTATAGACATCTGTTTTTAACAATTCAACATTTGCACGTTCAACCAGCGGAAGTACAGCAGTATAATTCGCTTTCTCATCCGAAGTTTCCGTATTAATCGGTTGTAATTTGACAATAGCATCGTTGATTACTGTAATATAAGCATCTACCTCTGCTTGCTCAGAAGCTGGTTTGTCAAAAACAATCTGATTGACTACCTGATCCAGATAAGCCAAACTTTCTGGTGTATAGGCATCAGCTTTTAATAGTTCATTGACCGCTTTTTGAAGAACCTCAAAGACAGCAGAATAATCAGCAGTTTGTCTTGGGGTTATTTCTTCAGAGGTAAGAGAATTATTAGAAGTTGTATCTGCTACCTGAGCTTCAACAATCATAGTTGATAGGGGTAGAAAGGATATGGCTGTTAGTAACGTAAAACACCAACTTTTACCTCGTTTAAAAGTCCTATAACGAATTTTTTCTTGTTGCAAAGCACGAAAAAGAGACGTTTTCCTCATATTGTTCCGACCTCCTTAATAATATTGTTATCGTTTTCATTATATCAAAAAAACAGAACACCGTCAAGAAATTGGTGTCTTTTTATATAATAAGATTAAAAGCAAATCATAGATATTATACCTGTAATCATCTGTTAAGGTTGATACAGTGTTAAGGTATTTTATAATAGCTCGGTCAGAGATTGAACTTTTTCAAGATGTATTCACCTATTATTTAGCTGATACATCGCAACAATCTCACCTGCATAGGTTTCTCCTCTTTCGATAAAGCCATAGTGACGGTAGCAGGATCTGGCATGGTGATTTTCGGCTTCGTAAGAGAGCCAGATTGCAGCTCCTTCTCCAGCTGGATAGGATTTAATGTAGTTCACAATACTGTCCATCACAGGGATAAAGTAGCCTTTTCCTTGATAATTTTGATCAATCATCAAACGAAACAGCAGATAATTTCCAGGACTAATGGCTAAGTTGTCATCATAAACGATAAAGGTAAAGCCGATCAACAAATCCTGATCATAAATCTCTAGAGGAGCGACAAAATGACCAGCCTTTTGATAGACATAAGCCTCGGCAAGACTGATAGCGTTTGAGGCGACAAAAACTTCTTGTTCTTTTGTCACACTGAGACCAATAACGGACAAATAATTACTCAGTGTAATGTCTCTTAGATTAATGGACATCCTAGTTTTTCTCACATCTCTGGATTAAAATAATGCTTACGGCAAACAGGAATATAGGTTTCATTACCACCGATTTGGATTTGCTCACCTTCATAGACTGGCTTGCCATGCACCGTACGTAAAACCATGGTCGCTTTTTTGGAGCAATACTGGCAAATTGTCTTAATTTCATCAATCTTATCTGCTAAGAGCAAGAGGTATTTTGACCCTTCAAAGAGCTCATTACTAAAATCATTTTTAAGCCCAAAAGCCATGACAGGCACATGAAAATCATCGACCACACGAGCAAAGTCATAGACGTGCTGCTTGGTCAAGAACTGACTCTCATCAATCAAGACACAATAAGGTTTTTCAGGTAGATTTTCAATATAAGCATAGACGTCCATGTCATCTGTAATCGGCACCGCTTCACGCCGCATGCCAATCCGACTAGATACAACGCCAAATGCATCACGAACATCCAAGGCAGATGTCATAATAACAACAGGCTTGTTCTGCTCCTCGTAATTGTGGGCAACCTTGAGAATCTCAATTGTTTTACCAGAATTCATGGTGCCGTATTTATAGTATAACTGTGCCATCACAGCTCCCATCTAAATCTTTATTCTCCCTATTTTAGCATAATTCACTCTTTTTTTCATCAAAAATCAGCCCAAGGATAAGAAAAAGCAGTTCCGATAGGAACTACTTTTCATCAATGACAAGTCTTACTTTTTTGCCTTGAGTTGGAACAGAATAGACAATCGTCCTTATCGCTGTAATCGTGCGACCTTTTCGACCAATGATACGACCAATATCCTGCTGATCCAAATCAAGGTGATACTCCAAGAATTCTGGTGTATCTTCAATCTTAATGCTAAAGGCGTCTGGTTGCGACAGTAAAGGATCCACAATCGCAATAATAAGATTTTCTATTGTGTCCATAGGCTCAACCCATTATTTTGAAAATTTTTGCTCATGGAATTTTTGAAGAACCCCAGCTTTAGACAACAAGCTACGCACAGTGTCAGACGGTTGTGCACCATTTGCCAACCACTCAAGCACACGGTCTTCTTTGATGGTTACTTGATTCTCAGCCACAAGTGGGTTGTAAGTACCAACAGTTTCGATGAAACGACCATCACGTGGTGAACGTGAATCTGCAACATTGATACGATAGAAAGGTTTCTTCTTAGAACCCATACGTGTTAAACGGATTTTTACTGCCATTTTTAACTAATCTCTTTTCTATTTCTTTTTTGAGGTCAATAGCAGAGCTATAACCTTACTTTAACTATTCTACCATAAAATAATCAGGTGTCAAGAAAAAAACTTGACACCTTAAAAATATTTTTTTACTCATACCGTAGAGCTTCAATCGGATCCAACTTGCTGGCTTTATTGGCTGGCAAGAGGCCAAATAGGACACCGATAAAGGCCGAAAAGAGCATGCTACCGATGGCAATCGGAAGAGAAACCGACACCGCTACACCGTCCAGCATGGCGCTAGCAGTCGCATTGGTGACACCGACGATGCCGTAAGCCATCAATAAACCAATCAAACCGCCCAACAGCGTTAACACCATAGCTTCAATCAAGAATTGCATCATGATATTGCCACGAGTAGCTCCTAAAGCCTTACGTAAGCCGATTTCCCGCGTCCGCTCTGTCACAGATACCAGCATGATGTTCATCACACCGATACCCCCAACAAGCAGAGAAATCCCTGCAATAGACCCGATAACTGCCGTCATAATTCCGTAAACTTGATTGATTTGTTCCGTAATCTGACTCAAATCAAAAATACTGTAACGTCCTTCTGTTACACCTGTCAATTGCGTCAATTGATCTGCGGCTGCTTGACCAATTTCAGAAGCTCTCGCCACATCCGACACATGGACGTAGATGCTTGATGCTTCGTCTAAACCGTACTCAGCAGCCAGCTGACTATTAGCCATCACCGCATTACCACCTGAATTAAAGGCAAACAAATCTGTTCCCGCATTAGGATCCTCATAGACTCCCACCACCAGATAAGATTTCTCACCTACAGAAACCACACGGTTGAGGGCTTCTTCGTTCGAGCCAAAGAGTTTGACAGCTAACTTGGTATCTAGCATCATGACACGGGCAAACTGGCGATAGTCAGCCTTTTCAAACCGTCGACCTGCTAAAATATCATATTTTTTGACATCAAAATAAGTTTCATTTATCCCAGTGATGTTGACATTTTCAGCTTTTTTATTCCTGAACTCGACGGTGGATATGGTGTTATTTGTCAAATAGTAGTTATCCACCCCATCAACACGCTCAACCAGTTGCTGCATGAGCGAATCTGTAATCGGTGGTGGGGTTACAGGGACACTCTCAGTCGCCGTAAAAACTGAGAGACCAAAACTGATTTCGCCGTCTGCTTCCTCAGGTTTAGGTTCATAATAGATGTTGATGTCCTGCTTATCCTGTGAAAAACTGTTGGTGACAGACGTTTGCAGCCCATTTCCCAGTGCCATGATAACAACGACCGAAGCTACGCCGATGATAATCCCCAACATGGTAAGAAAGGAGCGTAGTTTGTGCCCTAAAATCGATGAGAGGGCAAATTTCCAATTTTCCATGAGACCTCCTTAACGATTTTGTCTATCTTCAGTAATTTCACCATCGCGTAGGACGATGACACGTTTAGCATAAGCTGCAATTTCTGGCTCATGAGTAACCATAACGATGGTTTTACCTTCATTATTTAAGGCTGTCAACAGTGCCATAATCTGCTCACCTGTTTTGGTATCCAGCGCACCTGTCGGCTCATCGGCTAAGATGATTGAAGGATTATTGACCAGAGCTCTTGCGATGGCAACCCGTTGTTTCTGACCACCTGATAATTCAGACGGCAAATGCTTCACACGATCCCCTAATTCTACTTTTTCAAGATAGCTTAGGGCCAATTCCTGTCTTTTGCTGCTAGGAACACCTGCATAGATAAGGGGTAACTCGACGTTTTGCAAAGCATCAAGTTTCGCTAAGAGGAAAAACTGCTGAAAAACAAAGCCAATTTCCTGATTACGCACCTGCGATTGTTCCTTTTCAGTGAGATCATCGACCTGGGTGCCATTGAGTTCATACTCACCTGAGGTCGGACGATCTAACAACCCAATGATATTCATCAGAGTTGATTTCCCCGATCCAGAAGGTCCCATAATGGCTAAAAATTCCCCCTCTTCCACGGTTAAATCAATCCCCTTTAACACCTGCAAGGCCTCATCACCATTGCGGTAGCTTTTCGTAATTTGATGAAGAGAAATCAGTTGTTTATTGCTTATCACTAGAGACCTCCGTTCCAAAGTCAGACAGGTCAATAACCTCCTCAGGTTTCAGTGTCTGACCATCCTTAAACTCTGGACTTGGGTTAGCGATGACCGTCTGTTCTGTTTCCAGACCTTCAGTGACTTCCTGATTGAGGGCATCAGAACGTCCTAGACTAACCGTCGCCTTTGACAATTTGCCGGTTGCCTTATCATAAATCCAAACGTAAGACTGTTCTCCCTCAGCGACGATGGCACCGGTCGGAACCAGCTTATTCACTGCCTTATTGGTCACTTCGATATTAACTTTAAAGCCTTGTTTTAAGCCTGTTGTCTCACCAGTAAAATTCACCTTAAATGGATAATTAGCTGAGTTTCCTGTACCTGCTGATGGGGTTGACGTCTCGCTTTCAGAAGGATAATTAGAGATGTAGCTGATTTTTCCTGACCAAGATTTATCAGGGAAAACTTTTGAGGTCAATTTGACGTCTTGATCAACAGCAGTTGTTGCTAAATCATATTCTGTCAGCATGCCTTCAACCTGCAGTTGTCCTTCACTAACAATGTGAACGACCACCTGTCCCCCTGTTTTTGACGGGTCAATGGAACGATTGACCTCGACAACCGTGCCTTCTACTTTACTCGTTTCAAGGAGTTTATCTAAGGCTTCCTTAGCCTTGTCGACATCCTGTTGCGCACTAGCATAGGCATCGTTTAAGTCAGCCAGCTGATTATCTGCACTTCGTTGGACTTCTGCCACATTGCTGCTAACGCTGCCGTCTTCGTTGACGGTTTCAGTTGCAGGCAAACCATAGGTCCTTAAATCGTAAATCTGACGACCGATTTTGTTGAGCGCACGGACGGCTTGATCGTAGGCTGCTTGAGCAGTTTTGGTGGAATATTGCACCAAGGGTTGACCAACTGTTACTTTATCACCAACATTGACATGAAATTCTGAAATCTCACCCTTACTGCTATCGAAGTAAAGTTTCTGCTCACTCAACGCCTTAACTGTCCCTGTGAGCAATTTAGAAGAGGCAATTGAACCTTCAGTGACTTGGGAAATCTGATAGGGCTCTACCATCTCTTGACCTTGCCCTGCTGATCCACGACCTAGCAGAAAGTATCCTCCTAAAACAGTCACTCCTATCAGACCTGCAACGATGCCCCATGTTTTTTTAGACATCTGAAAAGGGTTCTTTTTCTTTGTTGTCATAGCAACTCTCCTTTTGTGTGTTTTATTTAGGACAATTATAGGACGATACCCTCTTTTTGTCAAGTAAAAACCTTACCATTATATAAAAAACTGGGTTACCCCAGTTAAACGTTTACTTCACTTCTTGTTGATAAAAGGCTTCTAAAGCTTCTTGCCAGGTTGGAATGACAAATCCTGTCGCCTTAGTTTTCGCTAAGCTCATGGTTGAGTTGAGTGGACGCTTGGCCTTGGCTGGGAACTGGCTGGAGTCCACTGGCAAGACCTCAACGTCAGTATCTTTCAAAATTTCCTTTGCAAAATCATACCAGGTCGTATCCTCTGTCGCATCGTTGGAGAGGTGATAATAACCGTAAGGAATATTTTTTTCCACCGCGTAAACCATGAACTCAGCTAGCGTCCTTGTCCAAGTCGGACGACCGTGCTGGTCATTAACGACCGTTAACTGTGAACGGCTTTTGGCCAAGTTCTGCATGGTGAACACAAAGTTCTTCCCGTAATTACCAAACACCCAAGCCGTTCTAATGATATAGAATTTGCTAGCCAGCTGCTCAACAGCCTCCTCGCCCAAGCGCTTGGTCCGCCCGTACTCAGTTTGCGGGTCAGGCGTGTCTTGCTCCAGCCACTCCTCTCCGACTGGCTTTTGCCCATCAAAAACATAGTCTGTCGAGATGTAAATCAAGGTCACATCGTATTTATTCGCTGCTCTGGCGATGTTTTCTGTCCCTGTCACATTGACAGCATAGTTGAGTTCCTTGCCCTCGTCTTCTGCAGCATCGACCGCCGTATAGGCCGCACAGTGGTAAACCACACTTGGCTTGACGTCCGCAAAAACAGCATCCACTTGTTCCCACTTGGTGATGTCCATCTCCGCCACATCCACCGCTACATAAGTTTCTTGTCGTTCATCCAACAAATGGCAGAGTTCTGTCCCGAGTTGCCCTTTGACACCTGTTACTAAAATCATCAGATTATCTCCTTTAATTATCTTATTTTTATTTTACACTAAATTTAGGCAAACATCAGCCCTTTTCTTTAACAATATAAACAGGGCGTTTTTTGGTTTCAAGGAATATCTTGGCGATGTATTTCCCAATAATCCCTAAACAGAGCAACTGAATCCCTCCGATAAAGAGGATAATAGTGACCAAACTCGCCCAACCTGCCACAGGATCACCAAAGAGTAACTTCTTAAACACAACAGTAATAATCCCAACAATTGACAGCCCAAACGAGGAAACCCCAGCCCAAATCGCTAAGCTCAAAGGAGCATCGGAAAAGTTGATGAAACCATTAATAGAATACTTGAGCAAGCTCATAAAGTTCCAAGAGGTTTCCCCAGCTACCCGTTCACGGTTCTCATAGGAAATATAAGTCACGTCATAGCCGACCCAAGAAAAGAGACCTTTAGAAAATCGATTGACTTCGCCAAGTTCCAAGATGCTGTCAACCACCTGACGGGTCATGAGACGGAAATCACGCGCCCCATCAACCATCTCTGTCTCAGAGACCTTATTAATCAGGTAATAAAAGGTTTTA
Organism: Streptococcus sp. E29BA; assembly: GCF_041807805.1. Taxonomy (NCBI): domain Bacteria; kingdom Bacillati; phylum Bacillota; class Bacilli; order Lactobacillales; family Streptococcaceae; genus Streptococcus; species Streptococcus sp. E29BA. The sequence continues at coordinate 50,485 of NZ_JBGTZA010000008.1, read as the reverse complement.
GCAAAAAAAGAACGAATCGGAGGCTCTCCTTTGCGGTCAGCTCGTCTAGTCCCCACTACATCGTAGCCTTGGTCAATCTTGTTCACCATTTCCACCAGAAGTTCAGGCGGATCCTGCAGATCAGCATCCATAACGGTCACCAAGTCCTCACAACACGCCTCGAGACCAGCCAAGAGCGCTGCTTCCTTACCAAAATTTCTCGAAAAGGACAGGTAGTGTACATTGGCAAACTGCCCAGCCAGCTCTCGCAAAAGAGCCAAGGTCTGGTCTTTTGAGCCATCATTGATAAAATAATAAGAAAACCGCACACGGTCAGCTAACTCTTGCTCTACCCGCTGACAGGTTGCTAGAAATGGGCGTAAGGTTTCTTGCTCGTTATAACAGGGCACGATGACAGCTAATGTTTTCATTGTCTGGTCTAACTTTCCTATGGTATAATAAAGGTTAACAATGCTTACAGTTAACCAATCAATCATCCTATTATACCATAGAAAGTTAAAACATGTGTAAAAAATTCTCTCCGTCTCTTTTCCCTCTACTCATTATCGTAGGATTTTCAGCCCTTCTTCTCTGGGCACAGATTGCCACTCAAGCGACTATTGTTGGATCAGATGCTATTTTCCACTACAATCGCTTTTATGACACCGCCATGCAATTAAAAACAGGGGAGTTTGATTACTTTATCAGCACCTTTGGTTACCAGCAATCAGGACGGATTGTCAATGCCTTGTACGGTCCTTTTTTTGCTTACCTGCAAGGCGGTCTTCTTCTCATCAGCGGCACATGGTTTAAGTATCAACTTCTGTCGCGTCTCTTGCTCAGTCTTATAGCAGGCAGTGGGATGTACCGCTTACTACGCCAAGCAAAAGTTGAACAATGGCTCTCTTTGGTACTAGCCTTATTTTTCTTGACAACATTCGCTGTTCAATACTGGAGCATCCGTCAAGGTTTTTCTAGCTGGGGTGTAACTTTCTTTCCTTGGTGTCTCTTGCCCGCTATCGCTGCCATCCAAACCAAACAGGTCAAGCCCCTAACCCTTGCTGTGGCAGTTGCTCTCATGCTGCAAATCCATACCTTGAGCACCTTGCTCCTCGTCCTGACTTTCATCCCATTTTTTGCCCATGCTTTTTTGACCAGTCCAAGAAAATGGTTTTTCCTGAAGCAGATGATGATAGCCATCGGTCTTTGTCTCCTGCTAATGGCTAATGTTTGGCTACCGCTCATTATTTTGGGACAAGCTAATGAGTTGATTCAACCCTTTATCAATAAGCGTCTACCTGAAAGCACTATTGACCGCAGCAGCATTGTCCTCTTTTTTCAACCTGTCGGACTAGCTTACTTACTGATGGCTCAGTTACCTCTGACTGTTCTAGCCATAAAGAAAAAGGCTTCACCTCTTTATCATCTGAGCCTTCTTGCCTTTCTCATCATGTTCGGTCTATCAAGTAGCTTATTCCCCTGGGACAGCCTGAGCGGAAAAAATATTAAACTAGTTGAGTTAATCCAGTTCCCTTTTCGCTTTTTCCTGATTGCCACACCTCTCTTTCTCCTTGTCTTTGGGCAAGGTCTAACCATTCTCAACCGATGGAAAAAAACGATTATCGGCTTTATCGCTTGTTTGACCCTAGCTGGCGCCTACCAAAATATTCAAGAAGAATATGATATCATTGCTAGCCAATATGAAACTGACACGCCTATTCAACTACGAAAACACACCAAGCTATTAGGCAGTGCTGACGAGGTCCGACAAAGTCTACACAGTGCTGACCTTGAAAGATTTTTAACCTTGGCCGTCAAATCAACCCCCGACTATCTCCCACTCTACCATCAGACCAAGGAGAACAGGTACAAACTCTACGAAAAACTCGTTATCGACCAACATCATCTGGTTGAAAAAACAAAGCAGAATGGGCAACTGCTACTATCTTGGACATCAGATGCTGAAAAAACGATTCACCTTCCTGTCATTATCTACTCTGGTACTCAAACAAAGCTCAATGGCCAAGCGCTTCATCTAACACCTGAGCAACTTAGTCCTATCGGCACACCGACAGTCATGTCTCAAGTTGGCGAGAATAATCTTGTCCTGACCTACCAGCCAAATAGCTCTCTTTATCCTGCTATTTGGGGCAGTTTGATTGGTTGGTTCGGTCTTGTCTGCTCAGCTATTCTCATGAAAATGAAAAACAAACCACAAACGAAAACGTTTTTCTAAAAATATCCTCGCAATCACTAGGCATATTTGTTGCTATTTCACGCTAAACTCTAAGCAGGCTTAGCCTGCTAACCCATGACAGAAAATAATTCTTACTTTATACTATAAGGGAACAATACAAATCCGTGGTCTTTAATAGGGCTTTGCCTAGCCTGTACGCCAAACTGGATGAATAAGAGTCATGAGATAACTCGATTATGCCTTGAGTGTGGAAATAAAATGACTAAAAGCCTCTTATTCAATTGTTCAAAAAAGAATAAGAGGCTTTTTCTATGGAAGTAATGATTGAAACCTGTTGTGGCATTGATGTCCATCAGAAATCTATCGTTTGTTGTATCTTAGACGGTCCACTTGATACCAACAAACCTAAGAAAATCCAAAAGACATTTGGAACAACGACCGTAGCTCTTCAGAATGCCCTAGCTTGGCTTGAGGAAAATCAGGTGACTCATGTGTTCTTTGAATCCACTGGTCAGTACTGGGTGCCATTGTTCAATATCTTCTCTGATTCTGAGTTGACCTTAGTTCTAGCCAATCCACAGCACATCAAGAATGTGCCTGGTCGTAAAACTGATGTCAAGGATGCCGAATGGATTGCCCAACTGGAGCGGTGTGGCCTGATTGCACCCTCTTATATCCCAAGTCCTAAAGTCATGCAGTTACGATTACTCACTCGTCGCAGACGGTCTTATAAGCAGCGTCAAACACAAGTGAAAAACGAGATGCACAACCTCCTGCAACGGGCTAATATCAAATTGACCAGCTACCTGTCCGACATCTTCTCTAAGACTGGACAAGCACTCTTAACCTTATTTATCAACGGTCAGACCATTGATGTGGCTGCGGTTTCCTCTTGCATTCATAAACAGGTTAAGGCAAGTCCAGAGGAGCTCGTTGAGACCATGAATGGGAAATTGTCCCTAGAAGACCAATTTCTGTTAGACCAAAGTTTAGAAGAATATAGGCTGTATCAAACATTGATGACCACATTAGACAAAGAGATTCAGGCTTATATTCAAAAGCATTTCCCCGAGGAAAATAAACGTCTTCAAACCATTTCTGGCGTGAGTGAAGCTTGTGCGGCAGTTATATTAGCTGAGATTGGACCAAGTATCGAAGCATTTGAGACCGATGGCCACTTGGCTTCTTGGGCAGGTCTCTGTCCTGGTTCTTATGAAAGTGCTGGGAAGAAGAAATCTTCGCATATCACACAGGGAAATCGTTACATTAAACACGCTCTAACCTTAGCAGGGCTGACTGCCGGACGGTCTAAAGACCCAGCTTTTTCATCCTTCTATCACCGAATTTCCCAAAGAGGAAGCAAGATGAAAGCAGTCATTGCCTGTGCACATAAGCTACTCAGAATCATCTACAAATTACTCGCCACACAACAAAACTATCAACAAGAAAAGGCGTTAGGGCTGAGGCAACAGTTCTAACACCTAAAGTTTTTTAAAAATTCCAATTCCAGTATAACACAGGGAGTGACTTTTTGCGCTTTTTTACTGTATATTTTCAAATAAAAAAGGGTATACTCGTTAGGTAAAAAAATTGAAAAGGAGTTTCTTTACATGTTTAAAGAATTAAAAGCATTTTTGTTCAAAGGCGATGTCCTTAACCTTGCAGTAGCAGTTAGCATCGGTGCAGCCTTCAAAGCCATCATTGACTCACTGATTGAAAATGTTATCACCCCTCTTATCCTTAACCCAGCCCTCAAAGCTGCTGGTGTTGAGAAAATCGCTCAACTTTCTTGGAGCGGTGTTGCCTACGGTTCATTCTTGAGCGCTGTAATTAACTTCTTGGTTGTTGGTACGATTCTCTTCTTCATCGTTAAAGCAGCTGAAAAAGCACTGCCTAAAAAAGAAGAGGCACCTGCTGGTCCAACTCAAGAAGAACTCTTGATTGAAATTCGTGACTTGTTGAAAAAACAAGCCTAAAATTAATACTAAAGATTCGGAAAGGTTAAGTGGTCAAACGACAGCTCAGCTGCCGAGTCTTTTTTTATAAAACGCTTTTTATAGTTCTAAATCAAACAAAGAGTGGTCACTGTTTTTTCTCCAACTGACTAATATGTTTAGCTAGCACAGACCATAATCTCATCTAAAGACAGACTTCTTTTCCCCATAGCCCTCCATCTCCAGACCGATTTCCGTCAAAAACGGAGCTTTTCCAGCCTATTCTAGCTAAAATATGATAGAATAAGAAAGCATGACATTTTACAGAAAAAGGAAACTATTATGACTATCGGAATTGACCGCATCGGTTTTGCGACCAGCCAATACCGTCTTTCTCTGGAAGACCTTGCTCAGGCACGTGGTGTCGAACCTGCTAAATTTACCAAAGGACTGATGCTGGACAGCATGAGCATCACACCTATCACCGAGGACATCGTGACCATGGCAGCCTCTGCAGCCAGTCAAATCCTGACTGATGAAGATAGAGAAACCATCGACCTGATTATCTTTGCGACCGAGACTGGCATTGACCAGAGTAAGGCAGCCAGTGTCTTCCTGCACGGGCTCTTGGGCATCCAACCCTTTGCTCGCTCCATCGAGATGAAAGAGGCTTGTTATGCCGCCACAGCGGGCCTGGACTATGCCAAGCGCCACGTGGAAAAATTCCCAGACCGTCGCGTCCTCGTCATCGCCAGTGACATCGCCAAATACGGCATTGCCTCAGGTGGTGAAGCGACCCAGGGAGCAGGGGCGCTTGCCCTCATCATCAGTAGCAACCCTCGTACCCTCATCCTCAACGATGATAATCTGGCACAAACCCGCGACATCATGGACTTCTGGCGGCCCAACTACTCAACGACCCCTTACGTCCAAGGCGCTTTCTCGACCCAGCAGTACCTGGACTGTCTGACCACAACTTGGGCTGAGCACCAAAAACGCTTTGGCACCTCACTCGACCAGCTGGCGGCCTTCTGCTTCCACGTGCCCTTCCCTAAACTAGCCAAAAAAGGGCTGGACAGCCTCATGACAGATGACCTCACAAAGACCGATCGCGACCGTTTGACCAGCAACTTTGATGCTGCCATCACCTACAACCGCCAGATTGGCAACATCTATACAGGATCCCTCTACCTCTCCTTGCTCTCTCTTTTGGAAAATAGCAGAGCTCTGGAAGCAGGTGACCAGATTGGTCTCTTTAGCTACGGTTCTGGAGCGGTCTGTGAGATTTTCACGGCGACTGTCGTTGACGGTTTTGAGCAGCACTTACGGACAGATCGTCAGGCTGAACTGGACTTGCGCACCCCGATTTCGGTCGATACCTACGAAGCCCTCTTCTACGACGAAGCTCAGCTCGACGAGACAGGCTCAGCCAGCTTTAAGACCTATCAGACAGGTGCCTATGCCCTAACAGCCATTGACCAGCACCAACGGATTTATCATAAGGTAGACTAAGATGAGCACATGGACAGGATTTTACAAGAAAAGCCGTGAGGAACGCTTGGCTATTCTCCAAAAAGAAAGGCTCCTAAGCCCAGAACACCTCAACCAGTTAGCAACCAACCAGCAACTGCCTTTAGAGATCGCCGACCAGATGGTGGAAAATCTGCTAGGTACTCTGAGCCTCCCCTTAGCGCTAGTCCCTGATGTGCTAACAGACGGCAAGGTCTACCAAGTGCCCTTTGCCACCGAGGAGCCATCTGTCGTTGCAGCAGCCAGCTTTGCCAGCAAGATCGTCAAGCGCTCTGGTGGCTTTACAACAACCGTCCACAAGCGCCACATGATTGGGCAAGTGGCCCTCTATGATGTGCCAGATTTGCTGGCAGCACAGACAGCCATCATAGACCAGACTGACCAGCTACTGGAACTGGCAAACGCTGCCCATCCCTCCATCGTCAAACGTGGTGGCGGTGCCAGAACCCTCCGTGTTGAGGTCGTGGAAAACACCACACCACTGCTGGTTGCCTATCTGGAAGTTGATCCTCAAGAAGCCATGGGCGCCAATATGGTCAATACCATGTGCGAAGCCCTTGCCCCTGTCTTGGAAGAACTGACACAGGGCAAACGATTGATGGCTATCCTATCCAACTATGCCACTGAGAGTTTGGTCACAGCAACCTGTGCGATTGACCTGCGCCTGCTCAGCCGAAACACGGCAGAAGGTCTAGACCTGGCTGAAAAGATTGCACTGGCCAGCCAATTCGCCCAAGCTGACCCCTACCGTGCCAGCACACATAATAAGGGAATCTTTAACGGTATTGATGCGGTGGTCTTGGCGACAGGTAACGATTGGCGAGCCATTGAAGCCGGCGGCCATGCCTACGCCAGTCGCGATGGCCAGTACAGAGGTCTGGCAAGATGGACTCTTAGCGAGGATAAGACCCAGCTGCTTGGTCAGCTGACTTTACCCATGCCTATCGCTACTAAGGGCGGCTCGATTGGGCTTAACCCCAGTGTTCAGGTTGCCCATAACCTCCTTGGGCAACCGACCGCCAAGGAACTGGCTCGGGTTATCGTCGCTATCGGTCTGGCACAGAACTTGGCAGCCCTAAAGGCGCTGACCTCAACAGGCATTCAGGCTGGGCACATGAAACTCCACGCCAAATCCCTAGCCCTGCTGGCAGGGGCTAGCTCTGCTGAGACTGACCGTGTGGTCAAGGAACTCCTGAGTGCCCAGCACATGAATCTGGAAACAGCAACCGCTATCTTACAAAACATAAGACAAGAAAACTGATTGAGCTTTAGCCCAATCAGTTTTTGTTTAGCGACGCACCATGGTTTTGCGAATATCGAGCGCCACAGCAACGATAATCACAAGTCCTTGGATAACGTTGGTCATATCTGGTGATACACCAAGATAGGTCAAGCAGACTTTGAGAAGCTCAAAGACGAATACACCAAGGAGAATGCCTGGTACCGTTCCCTGACCACCAGCGGTAGACACACCACCAATCGTCGCCGAAGCGATAGCGTCAAGTTCATATCCGAAACCAGCCCCTGCACCAGCAGAACCTGTCTTAGCAGTCAAGAGGAAACCAGCTAGACCGTAGAGGAGGCCTGCCAAGAGGAAAATTTTGATTTTTGATAGGCGGACATTGACACCTGATACCTCAGCAGCATGTTCGTTACCGCCGATTGCGTACATGTACTTACCGTAACGGGTCTTGTTGTAAAGCACCCACATGCCTAGACCAACCAGAGCAGCAATGACTGTGATGTAAGGCACGACACCAAACAATTTGCCTTGTCCCAAATTAACAAATTCATTTTTGAACGTTCCGATTGGTTTACTTTGAGAGTAAATCAAGACTAAACCATAGGTCATGATTTGGGTACCAAGTGTCGCTAGGAAGGGTGGAACGTTGAGGAATGAGATAATTGTCCCGTTAAACAGACCGAGCAAAGCACCGACAAGAAGCGCTGCAATGAGGGGCACAATCATTGGCAAATCAGGCAGATTTGGGAAGAATTTCCCAACAAAGTCAGGCTTTTGTACCAAGGTTGCTGTGATGATGGCTGTCAAACCAACAATACGACCAGCTGAAAGGTCAGTACCTCGGGTAATCAAACACCCTGAAATCCCTAAAGCGATGATAAACCGCACAGAAGTATTGGCCATGATATTGGCAGCATTTCCTAGTGTAAAGAAATTATCTTTCGTCAAACCTGTGTAGAGAATCATCACAGCAACAACTATATACATGGAATTCTTGGTCAAAAAATCGCCAAGATTAAAGTTTTTTTTGGTGTCAGACATCTTATTCTCCTTCCTGTTCACTCACCATAAATTTGGTAGCAAGCGTCATCACTGATTCTTGTGTCGCCTCATCACGGTCAAGGAAACCTGAAACTCGCCCTTCACACATGACCATGATACGATCTGATACGCCTAGCAATTCAGACATTTCAGAAGTAATCATGATGATGGCTTTTCCTTCAGCTGCTAGATTATTGATAATCTGATAAATCTCATACTTGGCCCCAACGTCAATACCACGTGTCGGCTCATCCAAAATCAGAATATCAGGGTTATTAGCCAGCCAACGTGCTAAAATCACCTTCTGTTGGTTACCGCCAGACAGGCTACCAATTTGCGTCTTATTGCTCGGTGTTTTAACCCTTAGGCGCGATACATTGCTATCAACAACTTCATTCATCTTCTGCTCATTGAGCAAACCAAAGCCTCCAACATACTGTTTAAGGGCTGCGATAGAGGCATTATCAGTGATTGATAAGACACCAAAAATCCCGTTGTAGCGACGGTCTTCTGTCACCAGAGCGATTTTATTGGCAATGGCATCCGCTGGTTTCTTGATGGTAACTGGTTTACCATGCACAGAAACCTCACCTCGATCCAGCACCCTCAAGCCATACAGAGCTTCCATAAGCTCTGTCCGTTGCGCACCAACCAAGCCACCGATGCCTAAAATCTCACCCTTGTAAAGCTCAAAACTTGCGTCTTTGAAAGATAGAGAATTAGGAGAAGTCAATCCATCAGCCCTTAAAATCACCTCATCAGACACCACATTAGTTTTCGGTGGAAAGAGACTGGTCAGCTCACGTCCAACCATGTTTTGGATAATCTTAGCCGTGGTCATCTCACTAGCAGGCCAAGTTCCCACGTACTGACCATCGCGCATGATGGAGATGTCATCTGAAATTCGTAAGATTTCATCCATTTTATGGGAGATATAGATAATCCCGATGTTTTTCGCTTTTAGACTATCAATGATTTCAAATAATTTCTCCACTTCAGAGCTCGTTAATGATGAGGTTGGTTCATCCATGATGACGATTTTGGCATTGTGTGAGATTGCCTTGGCAATTTCGACAGATTGCATTTGGGAAACCGTCAATTCATTCAGCAAGGTTTTGGGGTCAATATAAAGCCCGACCTCGTTGAGAAGCGTTTTGGTCTCTTCGTTCATCTTAGCATGATCAACCAAGTTGAATTTGCCCAAAGGATAATTGCCCAAAAAGACATTTTCTGCGATGGTCATCATACGAATCGGTTGAAGTTCTTGATGGATCATCGAAATCCCAGCATCAATTGCCTCCTTGGACTCCTTGAAATCAACCTCTTTCCCATCAAAAATAATCTTTCCACCATCACGATGATAAATCCCAAACAGACATTTCATCAAGGTTGACTTGCCTGCACCATTTTCTCCCATTAGTGCATGCACTGTTCCTGGTCGGAGCTTGAAGGTCACGTTATCTAAAGCCTTGACCCCAGGGAATGTTTTGGTAATATTCGTCATTTCTAAAATATAATCACTCATTCACCATGTCTCTCTTTCTATTTTGACAAAAATGTGTCCCCACGCGACAGACAACGGACTGGCCAGCAGGCACGTGAGAACACACTGTTCATGAAATTGGGTTACTCTTTAGATGATTAATTAGTTGCTGTTCTTTTCACTTTTTGCACGTTCTTCGTAGCGTGCTTTGGCTTCCTTAGTTGTTTCTGTTTTGGCTTCTGCAGCTTTTAATTCTGCATCAGCTGCCTTAGTCACTTTAACATAGTTGACCCAGTAGTAAGAAGAAACATCTTCGCCCTTCATCAATTTCACAGCTACATCTGCTGCTGTATGAGATTGGTTGTAATGGTCGTTAAGCACTGTACCAGTCAACTCACCTTTTTCAAGGAGCTCCATAGCATCTGGAATAGCATCAACACCGACCACCAGAATATCCTTACCAACAGTCCGTCCTGCAGCCTTGATGGCTGTTACTGCACCGACAGCCATGCCATCGTTGTTAGCAAAAACAACTTCAAGTTTATCACCAAATTGCTCAAGAGCAGTTGCGGTCACTTCTTGACCTTTTGCAGTATCCCAGTTTGCCAAGTATGGTTCCGCTAGAGCTTCACGCTTAATGCCTGCATCGTCAAGGGCTTTAACAGAGTAAGCTGTTCGCTGTTGAGCGTCAACGTTTGCTGGGTCTCCAAAGAGTGTAATGTAGTTAACCTTACCGTCACCGTTGATATCACCCTTACTGTCTGTGGCAGCAATGATTTCACCTTGATAAGTTCCTGACTGGGTCGCATCCGCACCAACATAAGTTGTTTTGCCTTCCCAAATTTCAAGTTCCTCTACCTCTGGTTCACGGTTGATGAGAACAACTGGAATCTCAGCAGACTTAGCTTGATTGATGATGCTACCTGCAGCAGTTGGGTCAACAAGGTTAGCTAAAATCACATCTTTGCCTTGAGCGATAAAGTTATTGATTTGCTCAGTTTGGGTAGCCTGGTCTTGCTTACCATCTTGGATATCTAAGACATACTTGTCACCGGTTTCTTCGCTAAGCTTGTTGAAATAAGTTTCCAACTCCTCGCGATAAAGGGTCATAAAGTTGTCGTCAAATTTATAGATAGCAACACCGACCTGATAGGTTTTACCTGAACCACCACCAGAAGCATCTGAACCACCGCCATTACCACAAGCAGCTAAGGCAAGAACTGAGGCTGAGAGAGCTAAAAACTTCAAACTTTTTTTCATTTATTAAACATTCCTTTCTAAATGTTAAGAGTAACCAATTTTTTGAAATAGCTGTAAGCGATTTCGTTTACTCTTATATAGTAAACTTTTACTAAATATTTGTCAAGAGTTTTTATTGTTTTTTTTGAAAAAATTTTGCAGATCTGATGTTAAGAGATTTTTTAGATACCTTGATTTTTTATCGCATTCATGTTATATTACTAACATAAGAAAAGGAGGAATTAACATGATTTCATTAGAAAAAATACGTCAAAGTCTAAAATCTTTGAACCTAGCCATTATCATCGTCAACATCATCTTCGCTGCGATTACTGTTTTACTCGTTGCGTTGGCGGCTTTTGGATTTAGCGCGATGAACAATCCAGAGTACCAAGCACAAATCCAGTCTCAGCTGACACCCGAACAATTAGCTGCTATCCAAAATTCGAATCCTGCCTTGGAACTTGCTGCAACAGGCTTGGTCGCTTTAGCTTATTTGGTTGTTTTTGTCCTTGCTTTCTTAAATCGTAAGAAAATCGATGCCAACCAGCCTAGTTTGTTGCCTTACTATGTCGGTATCAGTGGTGTAATTTACAACTTCCTTACTTATGTTATCCAAGGTGTTGCCCCATCTATTTTTGCGATTGTTGTTCAGGGTGGGCTCTTGGCTTTGTACATTTTCAGTATCCAGAAAGCTAAACTGCTCCTGAATAACAGCACAAGCCATGCTGACATTAGCTAAATCACATTAAAATAACCATTTCCTAACTAGATAAAACCCAGAAACACGTACTGATTCGTGTCTCTGGGTTTTTTAGTTTTCTAAACTAGACGTTTTGGTATCCTTTAACATATTCTGCCAGCTGGCAGGTGAGGTCATGGCGCATAAAAGGCGTAATCAGGTAAATTCCCTTGAAACCTAGTTCCAGCGCCTTGTCAATCAGTGCCTTACTTTCTGCCAGTCCGATAGCTTCGCAGGCTTGCTTGTCCTCCTTGACGGCTTCTAGTCGCACAAGAAAGTCTTCCGAGAGGCTGATGCCTGGCACTTCGTTATGGAGAAAGAGGGCATTGTTATAGGTGACAATAGGCATAATCCCAATAAAGAAGGGCTGGTTATAAGGTGCTGTCAGCTCTGCCATTTCTTCCAAAATCGCCAAGCTGTAAATGGGCTGGGTGATAAAATAGTCGGCACCTGCCGCAATTTTTTTCTCAATCAGACGATGGGAACGAGACAGATTCTTGATATTGGGGTTAAAGGCTGCCGCGACCGTAAAATTGGTCGGCTTGCGCAGGCTAGCACCGCTGTGGCTCTGACCTTGGTTGAGCTGTTTGATTAGGCTCAGCAGTTTGAAACTGGTAAAATCATAAACGCTGGTCGCCCCAGGAAAATCCCCCATTTTGGAGGGGTCACCAGTCACCGCCAGCACATTATCAATGCCCAGGACATCCATCCCCAGCAACCGCGACTGGAGACCGATCATATTATGGTCACGGCAGGCCATGTGAAGGAGGAAGGGCGTGTCCACCTGCTCCTTGAGCAGAGCTGCCAGACTGAGGTTGCAAACCCTCGTGCTGGCTAGGGAATTATCCGCCAGCGTGATAGCAGCTAGACCAGCCTGATCCAGAGCCTTGACACCAGCGATAAACTTAGTCAAATCAAGGGTTTTAGGTGGGTCAATCTCCGCAATAACCGTCACGCCAGCCTTTACATAATCAACCAAAGTCGGTCCGCTAGAGGTCGTCGGGAGCAAGTGCACCGCTTGCCGCTCCTCCTTGACGATTTTTTTAGTAATTGGTGCCAGACCTTTCAAAGCCTTTTTAGCAGCTCGGATGTGGTCTGGTGTTGTGCCACAGCAGCCACCGATTAGCCGCGCCCCTTCAGCGACAAAAAGACGGCTAATTTGCCCGAAATAGTCGGCATTCTGACGGAAACTGTACTGACTGCTCTCCCCCTCTTCTTGCAGGGCCAGAAGACTAGCGTTAGGATACACAGACAGGTAGGACTGGGCAAAGAGGGGAAGCTGTTCCAGCGACTGCAACATGTGGTAGGGCCCTAAATGGCAGTTGAGACCAACCACATCTGCTCCCAGATTGGTCAGTTGACTAAGCACCTCCACGACAGGCTTGCCATTAGCTGTCAGTCCCACCTCTTGTAAGCTGACATTGGTCACCAAGGGCAGGTCGGTCAAGGGGCGCAGCGCTTTGACTACTGCTAAAAGCTCCTCCGTATCATGATAAGTTTCCAGCAAGAGCCCGTCCAGCTGATTGGTTGCGAGTAAGGACTCGGCCTGATCCAAGGTTTCCTTGACAATTGCCTCCAAACTCAATTCGCAGTGCCGAAGTCCCCGAGACGCACCAATGGTTCCCAAGACAAGGGTCGTCTCCCCAGCTGCCTGCCTGGCCAATCTGACAGCCGCTTGATTGATTGCGACCATCTGGTCTGCCAAACCATAGGCGGCCAATCGATGTCGCTTGACCCCGTAAGTATTGGTCTGGATGACATCTGCTCCTGCCTCGATATAGGCCCTGTGGATGGACAGGATTTTCTCAGGATGAGTCAGGTTGTAGGCTTCGTGACAGGTGTCCAAGCCATCCGCGTAGAGCAGGGTTCCCATGGCCCCGTCTGCCACCAAAACCTCTCTGTTTAAGCGTTCTAATAATCTTGTCATATCATCTATTTTCTATTTTTTTGACAAAAGGCAGAGCACCGCTGCCCTGCCCACTGTGAGGTGCCTATAGGCTCTCCCGTACCTCCTTGGTCGCAGCAACCAGAACCTTGAGCGCCGCAACGGTCTCCGCCTCACTACGGGTCTTAAGCCCGCAATCTGGGTTCACCCAGAATTGCTCCGTGTCCAACTGCTGGAGTGGGCGCTTGATGTTGGCCACTACTTCGTCTTGGGTCGGAACGCGAGGGGAGTGAATGTCATAAACCCCAAGCCCGATTCCCAGTGGGTAAACGGCGGTTTCAAAAGCCTCGATGATGTCCCCATGGCTACGGCTGGTCTCGATGGAAATGACATCTGCATCCAAGGCACGGATAGAGTCAATGATTTCCTCAAACTTGGAATAGCACATGTGGGTGTGGATTTGGGTGCTGTCGGCCACAGACGAGGTCGCAATCCGAAAGGCATTGACCGAATCATCCAAATAAGCCTGTTGCTTGCTCTTGCGGAGCGGCAAGCCCTCACGCAGCGCAGCCTCATCCACCTGAATGATGGCGATGCCTGCTTCTTCTAGGAGTTGAATTTCATCCTTGATAGCCAGTCCAATTTGATTAAAGAGCTCAGCACGCGAAATGTCCGTCCGCTCAAAGGACCAGTTAGTGATGGTGATTGGACCCGTCAGCATCCCCTTAACAGGACGATCCGTCAGGCTTTGAGCATAGGCCGATTCCTTAACCGTCAGAGGTTGGATGTGTTTAACATCGCCGTAGATAATCGGTGGCTTAACCGCACGAGACCCGTAGGACTGCACCCAGCCCAGCTTAGTTGTGGTAAAGCCAGCCAGCTTCTGACCGAAGAACTCAACCATGTCCACCCGCTCAAACTCGCCGTGCACCAGCACATCAATATCCAAATCTTCCTGAATTCGAATCCAACGCTCGATTTCCGCCTTGATAAAGTCCTCATAAGCTTCGTTAGTGATGTCGCCACGTTTCCAGGCCAGACGGGTACGACGAACCTCTGCTGACTGAGGGAAGGAACCGATGGTTGTGGTTGGGAGAATCGGCAGACCCAGTCTCTCCTGCTGAATAGCCTTACGCTTGGCATGGTCAGATGCCCGCTCGGTGCGGATATCGGCAATCTTTTCCAAGTCCAGATGACGGAAGTCGGCCGCTTGCAAGGCCTCAAAATCAGCGATGTGCTGGTCGTAGGCAGGGTTGTCAATACCGTCTAGTTTCTCCGCTAAGAGCTTGATTTCTGTCAATTTTTCATCAGCGAAGGACAGACCGCCCAAGAGCACAGGGTCTAAATCCGTCTCCTGTTTGGTGGTCACTGGCACGTGGAGGAGGGAGCAAGACGGTTGGATAACCAGCTCCTTCACACGACCTTTCAGGTCAGATAGCAGAGCAGAGGTCTGAGCAACATCATCTGACCAAACGTTACGACCGTCCACCACTCCAGCAAAGACTTCCTTGTCTGCCAAGCGACCGTCGGCAATCAGCGCCAGATTTTCTTCACGACCATGCACCAAGTCCAAGCCGAAAGCCGCCACAGGCAGGTCAGTCAAGTCTGGGCTAATCAAGGCTTCAAAGTAGGTCTGGAAGATGAGTTTAGCGGCTGGGACTTCCTGAGCAAAGTAAGTGTAAACCGCCTTAGCCAAGTCGAGGTAGTCATCCGATTCGTCGGTCACAAAAATTGGTTCATCAACCTGGATATAGGTCGCACCAGCCTCAACCAGCTCTGTAAAGACCTGTTTATAAAGTGGAAGCAAGCTATCCACTGCTGTTTTGATATCTGCTATACCATTTGACAGAGCCACATAGGTGATCGGACCCGTGATGACCAGCTTGGCCTTATCGCCCACCAGCTCATGCGCTTCCAAGTAGAGGTCAAGGAGACGGGTGTTAGTCAGTTTTGGCGTCGTGGTCGGGGTCCACTCAGGCACGATGTAGTGGTAATTCGTGTTGAACCACTTTTTGAGGGAAGAGGCCACATGGTCCTTGTTGCCCCGCGCCACCGCAAAGTAAAGGTCAATGTCCAGCGGCAGGTCACGGAAACGTTCAGGAATGATGTTGAACTGCAAGGAAAGGTCCAAGATGTGGTCATAGAGGGAGAAATCCCCAACGGGAATCAAATCCAGCCCTGCGGCTTCCTGCTTCTTGAGGAAGGCATGGCGGAGCTCCTTAGCCTGAGCAAAGAGGTCTTCTTGGCTAATATTGCCAGCCCAATAGCCCTCAATCAGCTTTTTCCACTCACGGTTCTCACCCAAACGTGGGTAACCCAAACTTGAAATTTTTGTCATAATGGTCTCCTTCGATAAGTTATTACTTCTTTATCATAAACCAAGTCTATTAAAAAAACAATTAGTATATATTTATAACCAGATATAGTTTTAAACTATAACGAAGCCTTATCAAGATTGTAATTTACAGGTGAATCACGACAATGTCTCCTCTCTATGATGATGCCCAAAAAGTGAGGTAAAGACAAGCTGGTCTATTCACCTTTCCATCAGTTTTTACACCTTCCTAGTCTGACATCCCCTCTTGCTCCAAAATCTAACAGTAAATTGATGGCGCCATTTAACTACATGCCTATTTAATCCAATTGCTAATTACCCTATCGCCAAGATTTAGGAAAAGTAAAATATTCACATGTTCCCCCTCAAAAACCAAAGCATATCTAGCTACTTTTCACTTTCTCCAGAGAGCCATTAACCGCATTAGTGTTGGTCGTCACAAATAAGAACAGACACCATGACGAGTCTGCCATGGTGTTTTCATTTTACTATTTAAAGCAATAAATCTTTCTTAATCTAACTCCGTCCCTTGGCTGGCAATGACTTGTTTATACCAGTCAAAGGATTTTTTCTTACTCCGTTTAAGAGTACCTTTGCCCTCGTTATCACGGTCGACGTAGATGAAGCCGTAACGTTTTTTCATTTCGCCTGTTCCAGCTGAAACCAAGTCGATACAGCCCCAGGTGGTGTAACCAAGAAGCTCAACTCCATCTTCATGGATGGCTTGGCTCATGGTTTTAATGTGCTCGCGCAGGTAGCCAATGCGGTAGTCATCCTCAACATAACCAGTCTCATCTGGCGTATCAACTGCACCTAGACCATTTTCAACGATAAACATGGGCTTTTTATACCTGTCCCAGATGGTGTTGAGGGTAATCCGTAAGCCTAACGGGTCAATCTGCCAACCCCACTCTGACTCATCCAGATAAGGGTTTTTGATGGAAGCAAAGATGTTTCCAGCTGTCTGTTCATTGACCGCAGGGTCAGCCGACGCCACACTGCTAGAATAGTAAGAGAAGGAAATAAAGTCAACCGTATGCTCTTTCAAGAGCTCAGCATCACCATCAGCCATCTCAATCACCACCCCCTCACGCTCCAGTTGTTTGAGCGCATAGGTTGAGTAGCTGCCACGCTCTTGAACATCGATGAAGAAATAGTTTTCTCTATCTTTCTGCATGGCTTCCCAGTAGTCTGCTGGGTGGCAGGTGTGGGGGTAGTATTGGCCAGCTGCCAACATACAACCCACCTTGTTTTCTGGGTCAATCTCGCGGGCAATCTTGGTCGCCAGGGCAGATGCCACCAACTCATGATGGGCCGCTTGATACTTAACTTGGGTCTCGTTTTCACCCTCTTCAAAGTAGAGCCCTGCGCCCATGAACGAGGCATGAAGAATCATGTTAATCTCGTTAAAGGTCAACCAGTACTTGACCAGTCCCTTAAAACGGGTAAAGATGGTTCGGCAGAGGCGTTCATAGAATTCAACCATCTTGCGGTTGCGCCAGCCACCATAGGCCTTGATCAGCTGCATCGGGCAATCAAAGTGAGTGATGGTCACCAGCGGTTCGATGCCGTATTTACGGCATTCTTTGAAAAGGTCTTCATAATAGGCCAGACCAGCTTCATTTGGTTCTCCTTCATCGCCTTTAGGAAAAATCTGTGTCCAGGCAATGGATAAGCGGTAGGTTTTGAAGCCCATCTCTGCAAAGAGGGCAATATCCTCCTTGTAGCGATAGTACATGTCAATCCCTTCCTTAGCTGGGTAGAAATAGCCCTCTTCAAAATCAAACATTTTTTTCTTACCAGCGATGATGGGAAAACGATCCTTGCCAATCGGAACGACATCAACGTTAGCTAGACCGCGTCCGTCAACATCGTAAGCCCCTTCTCACTGGTTGGCAGCTGTTGCACCGCCCCACAAAAAATCAGCTGGAAATGGTTTGACGTTTGTCATGACTTACTCCTTTATGTCTCGAATAGCTTTGCTTACTGGGTTTATGATG
The DNA here is from genome assembly GCF_041807805.1 of Streptococcus sp. E29BA. Classification (NCBI taxonomy): domain Bacteria; kingdom Bacillati; phylum Bacillota; class Bacilli; order Lactobacillales; family Streptococcaceae; genus Streptococcus; species Streptococcus sp. E29BA. The sequence continues at coordinate 32,877 of NZ_JBGTZA010000008.1, read as the reverse complement.
CGTTTGAGGTCAAGTTCGCCCTTATCATAGGTGAATTCTAGGATAGCACAGTTGGGGAGGCGCAAGTCCATCGGCCCCTCCCAGTCAGAGGTCTGAATCAAGCCCCACATGGCTGCGCCATGACTGACCATGAGCGTTGTCCCTGATCGGCTATTGCCCAAGATCTCCTCAATGATCCGCCGTACACGACGGCCTACCTCACGAATATCCTCGCCACCAAAGGGAACAAGCAAGTCCTCAAAGGAGGTGGCACCCGCATGGTGCTTGGGCAAGAGCATCTCAGGCTGAGCTTCGAAAATACCAAAGTTCATCTCCTTGAGCCCCTTGAGCTGGGTGACCGGCAGGTCAGTAACGATCTTGGCAGTGTCTGTCGCTCGCTCCTGGGTGGACGAGTAGGCAGCGTCAAAAGCGATACCTGCCTCATCAAAAAACTGTCTGGCCGCTTGCGCTTGAGCGATGCCATTGTCAGTTAAGGGAGAATCACACCACCCCTGCACACGTTTTTGGGTGTTAAAGAGGGTCTCACCGTGTTGCATCAAGTAAAGTGTCTGAGTCATCTTCTCTCCTCCTCTTCAATCAACTTCAGATGGACAAAAGCCTTGTAAAGTTCGTCTCGTGTCACATCATCTGTCACATAATCCGCAGTAGCCTTCAAGCTGTCCCTCGCATTTCCCATGGCAACGCCAATATAGCAAGTTTCCAGCATGGTTTGATCATTTTCTGCATCGCCAAAGGCAATGGTATCATCTAAGCTCACTCCCAGATGCATCAGCAATTCTCTAATGGCACCTGCTTTATGTGTGTCCGGTTGACCTAAATCTCCAAACTCCGTTGCCTTGCCAGTACCACTCCAAAAACCAACCTCCGCCTGGCGAAAGAGTGCTTTAGCTTCCTCGTAGTCGGCTAGACTGTTTAGGCGAAAACTAATCTTAGCAACATCAGAACGATAAAGGTTTTCCCCATAAATCATATCTGGAAAAATGGATCGGATTTTCTCCATGGATTGGTTCAAGTCCGTATCATAAATGGTCGCTGCTTTTTCGACAAAATTTGGGCTAGCATAAAGACCGCTTGGAGATTCGAGGTAAAAGCCTAGATGTTTAGCTTTTAGCCAGTCTACCATTTCCCTTGTCTGATGATGTGTAAACACTTGGTTTTTTAATACCTGGCCTTGATAATCAATATACGCGCCATTACCACCGATAAAGCCATCAAGCCCCAAATCCCAGAGTTCTGGATAAATCTCTGCTTTACTACGACCTGAGCAAATGAAAACTTTATGCCCTGCTTGCCTAGCTCTGGCAATGGCAACCCGAGCAGACTCTGGTATCTTCATGTCATAGTCGACCAAGGTACCATCAATATCAAGAAAAATGTATTTACTCACCTGCTTCTCCTAGTTAGCGGCACTTAGTTATCATCCGATTTGTAGAGACTTTCGCCATTGGTAGCAATAACGTCCTTGTACCAATAAAACGATTTTTTCTTGTAGCGGTTGAGTGTGCCTGTGCCATCATCGTTGCGGTCAACATAGATGAAACCATACCGTTTGCTGAGCTCAACAGTTGACGCAGACACCAAATCAATTGGTCCCCAAGTCGTGTAGCCGAGTAACTCAACACCATCTTGAAGTGCTTCGCCAACCTGAATCAAGTGTTCATGCAGGTAGTTGATGCGATAATCATCTTCGACGGTCGGACCGTCTGGGCCATCAACCAGCACATCTTTTGCTCCCAGACCATTTTCAACAATGAACAGTGGCAACTGGTAGCGGTCGTAGAAATCATTGAGCACCAAACGAAGACCGACTGGGTCAATCTGCCAGCCTCACTCGGAAGCATCCAGATAAGGATTGGTGATGCCACCCATGATATTGCCACGTCCTGTTGCATAATCCTCTGGATTATGAGCCTTAGCCACGCTCATGTAGTAAGAGAAGGAAATAAAGTCAACGGTGTGCTCTGCAAGTAGCTCTGCATCATCTTCATCAAACTGAATCTCAATGTTATTTTCTTTGAAATACCGCTTGATGTAGTTAGGGTATTTTCCTCTGGCATGAATATCGCTGAACAGGTAGTTTTGATTGTTGAACTCACGCACTGCTAACTGGTCAAGCGGGTGAGAAGTCATCCCATAAGTTGGCATGGCAATCACCATACAGCCAATCTTGAAGTCAGGGTTAATCTCATGACCGACCTTGGTCGCCAAGGCTGACGCCACCAGTTCATGGTGAACAGCCTGATAGAGGTCTTGCTTGCTCAATTCTTCTACAGGGGTCGCGATACCACCTGACATAAACGGCGCATGCAAGACAGAGTTGACCTCGTTAAAGGTCAACCAATACTTGACCTTATCCTTATAGCGGGTAAAGACGGTACGGACATAACGCTCATAGAAACTGATTAAGTCACGGTTAGCCCAGCCATTGTACTGACGAGCGAGATGCAATGGCGTTTCATAGTGAGATAAGGTGACCAAAGGCTCAATGCCATATTTTGCTAACTCATCAAAGACCTTATCATAAAAAGCAAGTCCAGTCTCATTTGGTTCTAGCTCATCACCGTTAGGGAAAATCCGAGACCAAGCGATGGATAGGCGGAAAACCTTGAAGCCCATTTCAGCAAAAAGGGAAATATCCTCCTTATAGCGGTTGTAAAAATCAATCCCTATCAGTTTGAGGTTGTCCTCAGTTGGCTGGTCTGTAATCAGTGGGTTTTTATCACCAGGTTTTGCAGGCATACCACCGCGGGGGGTCACATCCTGCACAGACAAGCCCTTGCCATCAACGTTGTAAGCTCCTTCAAATTGGTTAGCAGCGGTTGCTCCACCCCAGAGAAAATCTTTTGGAAAAATAGTCATGATAAACTCCTTTTTATATCTTTGAAAATAGGCACCTTTTCAAACAAGTACTGTCTGAAAAGGAGCCTGTGTCATTGTCAATTAGCGAACTGTTGTCATGAGGTAGTCGCCTGTATGAGCTTGGCGCTCCTGACTGGTCAAGATGTCAGTAAAGGCATCGGTGTTGGTCACGATAATCGGGGTCACAACCGGCAGACCTGCTGCACGAATGGTGTCAAGGTCAAACTCAAGGAGTTTTTGACCAGCTTCAACGACATCACCAACTTCGACAAAGGACTTAAAGCCTTTACCAGCCAGGGACACAGTATCCATACCAATATGGATGAGGAGCTCAGCACCATTTTCAGTGGTCAAACCGATGGCGTGCTTGGTCGGAAAGACCAAGGTCACTTCAGCCTTAGCTGGGGCTACAACGACACCGTCAATGGGATCAATGGCAACGCCTTTACCCATAGCTCCAGATGCAAAGACTTGGTCTGGCACTTCTGCCAGAGGCACGATGGTCCCCATGAGAGGCGCTGCTAAGATTTCCTGTTTAATCTCTTTAAGCTCAGGCACTGGAGTCGGTTCAGACTTTTTTGCTGGCGCATCACCTCCACCGTAGAGGCTAGGCACTGGTGCAAAGTACTGAATGATAAATGAAATGACAATCGCTGCAACTGTACCGATAATTATGGTGTACATACCTGAAAAATCACCATCTGGGCTAAAGTAAGATGGGTACTGGAAGATACCGAGCGCACCAACTGAGTAACCCGTTGCTCCTGCAAACATGGTATAACCACCAATCAGACCTGATACCGCACAAGAGATGTAGAATGGAATCTTCATTGGAAGGGTCACACCGTAGATAGCAGGCTCAGTCACCCCAAAGATAGAAGAAATCAAGGCTGGGATAGAAACTGTTTTAACTTTTTGTTCTTTGGTTTTCAAGATGATGGCCAAAAGCACACCTGTTTGAGTGAAGTTAGGAAGAGATGCTGCAACTAGAATATTTGTCATTCCTGTTGTTGCCATCTGTTGGATAGCCAATGGTACAATCGCCCAATGTAGACCAAACATGACAAGAACCTGCCAAAGTGCACCCAGAACGACACCGTAAAGAATTGGAATAAAGTTAGCAAGAGCTGAGAAAGCACCGTTAAGAAAATCAGAAGCAAAGTTAGCTACTGGACCAACCAAGAGGAAGGTTAATGGCACTGATACAATAATGGCCACAAATGGGACAATAAAGAGTTTGACCACATCTGGCGTGACTTTACGCATGTACTTCTCAATGACAAAAGCTACCCAAACAGCCAAGATAGCTGGCATAACAGTTGAAAGATATCCACCTGATGGTAAAGCAAACGGAATACCAAAGACATTGCTGATGCCTGCTTCTTGGAGAGCTGTCACAGACGTTGCCAAGGTTGGGTAAACCATAGCACCTGCGATAGCCAGAGCTGTAGACTCATTGAATTTGAATTTGCGAGCTGCAGTCAAAGCCACCATGATTGGCAGGTATTGGAAGAACCCATCCCCCGCTGCTGTCAGGATAACTGCTAAAGCACTCTTATCTGGAGTAATACCAGCTGCTGCCATAATAGCGACGATACCTTTGATGATCCCAGCCGCTGCCAAAGGACCAAGGAAAGGTTGGAAAATTCCTGAAATCAAGTCAATGAATCGCTCAAAGAGGTTACCGGATGCAGGAACATCATCACCTTCATCAGTATCCAGTGAACCGATGCCCTTAACGCCTTGTGCAATCACTGCCGCATAGACACCAGGAACATGGTTACCGATAACCACTTGGTATTGACCTCCTGCTTTAATAACAGTCACGATTCAATCGCGAGCTTTGAGGTAGTCAGTGTCTGCCTTGCTCTCATCCTTGAGTTCAAAGCGCAGACGGGTAACGCAGTGACGAAGACTTTTAACATTGTCTTTACCGCCAACGTGAGCGACGATATCCTTCGCCAACTCAGTGTAATCTTTTTTAGCCATATCAGGCTCCTCCAAAAAATTTTTTTGAATTGCTTGGTCTTTAACAAGCAAAAAACCTAAACAAATACCAAACAAAATGGGGCTGACACGGGTGTCAGTATTTTGTCTTGTATTCATTTAGGTTTTGCCTGCTATCCAGTAACAATCCTACCTCTCAAGTCTATCAGATTTGTCAAAAAATTGCAAGGGTTTTCGCTTTGCAAACTCAAAAAGTGAGCGAAAGTTCCGTCAGAATGACGACTTCACTCACTTCTATTGTCTTACTTAGTAGCCTCAGCAATAGCTGCGAGGACAGCTTCTTTGTTCCTATCAATCATTGCTACGCGAGCAGCAATTTGCTTAATCCCCATGTTAATCAAGCGATTAAGTCCTGGGTCTTCTAATTTTGTTTCAAAGAAAGCTCGGTATTGCTCCAGTTCGTGGTCTGTCTTGAAATTATTGGAGGGAACTTTAATGAAATCAGTACGGTCATTGCCCAAGGTCTCTGTCAACCAATCCCAGTTTTCACATGCCCAATCCCAAGCTTGTTGACGACTGAACTCATGACCAGACAAGTAAGCATACCAGCGTCCCAAATCTTGCGGCTTGACAAGCGTCTTATCCTTGAGTTGGCTTAAGAGCAACTGTAACCCGTCGTCTGAGCGATTCCATGCTAAAGCTGCCAGAACCTGGTAACGGTAGCTGCTATCAACAGTATCAACATATTCTCTAAGGTAGGTGGTGATAAGCTCGTCTGACGGTGCGGTTTTCATCTGTCCGATTAACACCGCCACGCGCATGTGAGCTGGTAAATCCTCTAATTTTTCTTGATTGTCTTGGAAAATAGCTGACGCTTGTGCCAAGGCAGGGGCATAATCAGCAGCAACCAAACTGTTCAGTGTCCATTCCCGCAAGATAGCATCTTCATCTGGCTCACCAGCAATAGCCTGCCAGCCAAGTCGCTCGTAGTGGTGACGATAAACCTGACAACACAGCGTATTAAACTGGTCATATTCTGGACTACCCTCGTCAACAAAGTCACTCAAGCCACCCAACAGCTCACGAATGCTTGACATCACTAGATAAGACGGCTCTTTTGCCAAAGGCAAGAGCAGAGGAACCAACTCGGCATAGGACAACTGGCCACTTTCAGCCAATAATCGACGTTCTTGCAGGATTTGACGTTTGTCAATCGGAGATAAATCAGGCAAGTCAGCCAACACAGCATCCAGTAATTCTCCCTCATAATTGGTTAAGTAATGGGCAGTGTTTTCTGTATTCAAGCGCAGTGCCCCTTGATTGCTAGCTTTCAGTTGACTGTAGTTAGAGATACGAATCTCTCTCTCAGACAGGGTATCTGGTAAGCCAGACCAGTTGCTGTTAAGCGGAATCTGCCAGAGACGTCCCTTGTCCTCATGATCACCGATGAAAAATTGTTCCTGACGAAGGATTAGGGTATCGTCTTCAACACGTGCTGTGACAAGAGGATAGCCCGGTTGCTCTAACCAAGAGTCCATAAAGCCAGCGACATCTTTACCGGACTGTTCTGCCAAGCAATCCCAGAGGTTTTGACCGATCGTGTTTTGGTACTGATGGGTCATAAAGTATTGGCGCAAGCCATTTCTAAAGGCCTCATCACCCAGCCAACGATGGAGCATCACCATCAGACGACTGCCCTTGGCGTAGACAATAGCGGGGTCAAAGAGGGTATCAATCTCGTCTGGGTGATGAACGTCCATATGCACAGACTGAACACCATCAGTCGCATCTCTTGTCAAGGCAGCAGGCACACCAGTTGCTTGGAAATCTTCTAAAATGTTCCAAGATGGCTCAATGGCATCTAGTGCCAGATATTCCATCATATTAGCAAAGCTCTCATTGAGCCACAAGTCATCCCACCAAGCCATGGTAACCAAATTACCGAACCATTGGTGGGCTACTTCATGGGCAATAACCAGAGCCAGATTCTGACGAACTTTAACTGTTGCATTTTTATCAGCGAGCAGGTAAATTTCACGGTAGGTAATCAAGCCCCAGTTTTCCATGGCTCCTGCTGAAAAATCCGGCAAACCAACGTGGTAAGACAGTGGAATAGGGTACTTGACACCAAAGTAATCCTCGTAGAATTCGATGACACGTGTGGCAATATCCAAGGCAAAATCCGTCTTGTCTAAACGATGCGCTCTAGTTGCAAAAACGCCGACGGTTGTTCCGTTTTTCGTTGTGGCTGTCTGACCATGCAAGTCACCGATAGCAAAGGCAAGCAAATAAGAGGACATGCGTGGCGTCGTGTCAAAGCGCCAAATCCCTGTCTCTTTACGGCGGTCAACGTCGATTTCGGGCATGTTTGACAAGACAATCTCGCCCTCTTCCTGATCGAAACGAATCGATAAATCAAATGTAGCCTTGGCCTCAGGTTCATCAATACTTGGAAAGGCTTGACGCGCAAAATGACTCTCAAACTGGGTTGAAATCACTTCTTTTTGCATCCCGTCTACAGTGTAATAAGACGGGTAAATACCTGTCATATTATCCGTGACCTGTCCTGAATATATTAAGGTCAAGCTCACCTGACCTGTTTCTGGCAACTGGATATGCACTGCTTCCTTAGCGTGGTCATGCTCAAAAGCTAATGCTTGCCCTGAAGAGCTCACTGAAGTAAGCGTCAAGTCTTTTTGGTGCAATGAGATTTTATCTGATTGCGCTTGACCAGACAAAACGAGTTGGCCTGTAAAGGTCTTATCTTTTCTGTTGATGTCCAAGAATAAGTCATAATGTTCTGGGACAAAAGTGTTAATGTAGCGTTCTACTGCGGTCATTTATTGCTCCTTATCTTTTTTTTTGATAACTATCTGTAAACTAGACAACAGATATAATATTTGTTCTAGTATAGCATATTTTTCTTAAAAATAAACTAAAAAACGAGGCCAAGCCATCCTCGTTAGATTTTTTCTTATTCAGATAGCCAGCACAAGCCTTATCAGACATCAGAGGCAGGCAGTGTTGTTCTAGCAGTGAACCTCACTGCCAAAAAGAGGCGAATAGCTGCCAAAACAAAGAAGACACCCCAAGCTAGCACCAAGTAATATGCACCTAGAAACGAAAAGACGATACTGCCGATAGGAATAGCAATAGTGACTAGAAAAGAAATGAAAGCCCCAACCTGCCCAAGCTGTTCATCTGGAACGTAACGCATCAGTGTCGCTGTTAAGATTGGAGCTGACCTAGCCCCCATAAAAGCTAAGACAAAAGCCCCCATAAGCATGATTAGAGAGGACAACTGAACAATCCCTGATAAGGCAAGGAAAACCATGTTCAGACTTTGAACCGTTATAATCGTCATCAGCTTCAAGTCCTTGAACAGATGATTGACCGTTAGACCGCCTAGCAAAGCACCAATAATTTGGACAACCCCCATGGCTGTAATGGATTGGGCATACGAAAACTGCCATATCGGAACATCGAGTAATTGGATATTCATCAGGGTCAAAAAACTGGTGGACAAGATATTTCCAATCAAAAGTAGCACAATCATCGGTAAAAAGGTTATCCCGTCTGACTTTTGAAAAACATGAACCGCTGTCTTGTACATTTTATGCAACTGCACCTTGACGGATTCCTTTGTATCAGAAAACACCACTTGGTGCTTTAGCTGTTTCCTGATTTTCCAATAGGTCAGAGCTGATAGGAAAAAGGTTACGGCATTGATGAATGCAATAAAGGAAAAGTTATTATTTGTCACTTCTAAGAGCCAGACACCAATCGGTTGGCTCGATAGCACAACTGTCAGACCAACCACTTGAAACAAGGAATTCGTCGCAACCAGTTCCTCATCAGGAACATTGTGCTTAAAAATCGGTTTGAGCAAAAATTGCAAATAGTTAGAGATAGTATCGCTAAAAATGTTTAAAAAAGCAACAGCCATAACAACTCCGTAATGCTTAAACCCAACAAGATAGGCTACCAAGAGAAAGAGAAGACCTTGAAAGGCACTAAGACCGATGAGGTATGTTGTCTTCTGTCGGGTTTTATCTGCCATGAAGCCAAGCCATAGGGACAAGAGTGCAGGTAAATAAGCAATGCTGTCAGCCAAGCCAACTAATAATTTAGAATCATAAACGGTTGCCAGATAAACCACAAAGACCATGTTATAGATGTTGGCACCAAGATTTTGCCAACTAGCGGCTAATAATCGACCAGCAATAAACTTATTTTTTAAGAGTTTGAGCATGCGTTGCCTCCTTGTCTTGATATTTTTTTAGGACAAGAGCAAACTCATCCACATCTACTCGTCCATACTTGACATAAAAACTCGTATTGAGCAACAATTTTCTTGATGTGTTGAGATATTTGATGTCTGGCACAAGAGTATAAACATCTAACAAGGTATCGGCTATTCCCAGCATGCCATCATTGTAGCCCGGTCTCTGAGCAAACTCAAAGTCAATAGTATCGGCTAGCTTTATAATGTTTAGCAAGTACCGTTCTTTATCTAGGTACATGAGTCCTTGAATGTAACCAGCGTTCCCCTTGTCAATATAAGGTGAAGCACAGTTATTGCCGATAGACAAGACCTCACCTGATGTGGTCTTGACCAATGCTGACTGTACCTTGTCCAAACCATAAGACAGAAGCTCATCTGGCAAGTCATCTTTAAGTAAAATCAAACTCCCCAGCAATCCCGTCAAACCATAAAGAGAAGCTGTGTCTACTTGATAGCGAAACAGTTCTTTCTGGGCGAGACTTACTTGATAGATAGCAAAAGTGTCGTTAAGCAAAGATACACGCGACAAAAAGGAGGGCCCTGTCAACTCTTCCTTGTTTAGAGCAGTAGCATCCAATTCATAACTGAAATCAGCAGGAACTGTATCCATTTTCAACATCCTTAACAGGTTTCTTGCTGTCTTGATATTGGCGTTTGGTGAGAGTAAATAGCTGAAAAATCCCCTAAGGTCTGTCTTGATCCCGTAGTTCTCTAGTAGGTGATGTAAAATCCTAAGGTTAGTCTTCAACTCGCTAGCCTTTTTTACCTGCAAACGAGCCAGACAATAAAGCAAGAGATTGGCAACCTTATGGCAGTCTGCCACTTTGCCATCAAGCCCGTTCCACTCTTTTAGGGCAATGTCGTGATAGATGCCAGATAGAGGCTTATCTCCTTCTTGATAGAGGTACTCCAAATCCACAAAGTACAACTCACCAGCTCCATCAATAAGGAGGTTATCAGGGTGAATATCGTGTAAAATCAAGTTCTGCTGATGGAAATAGGCAACAAGTTCAAGCAACTTATCGGTCATATCTAAAAAATGACGAAAAAGTCCTAAATTATTCCTAAAATCATCTGTGTTTTCCGAACGGTAGGCAAAAACAGTGTAGGACTTGATGTAGGTGTAAAAATCTTCACCAATGATTTCTTCATAGATATAGTAGGTGTTCAACCATTCTTTAACCTTTTCGACGGTTTTGGGAACATAGTGGTTCAAACGTGTAGCCTGCTCGTATTCTTTAGACCTGAGTAACTCTTTTTTAAGATTGTCGTGCTGTAACACATGTGGTCGACTTTCTTTCATCACGATTGCTTGACCATCTGACAAACGACAACCAGCGTAAACGTTACCCCCGTTACTAGCTTTTTTTATGCTGTCAATCTGATAATGGTTTCCCAAATAACTGTCTTCTACCGTGTCATCAGGTTGAATATCATCAATCCATGATGGTAAATCAAAGTAATTTCTTTGAACATCTTGCCACTCTTCTTGATTGGAACCGATAAGCGTTGGAAAACCATCTTTAATATGCTTTAAGTCTAGCCGAATCGTCCCAAAGCGATAAAAGAGCAGTTTGGAATCTTTATAGGGTCGGTCACTCATAATATAAATCCCTTCCCAATCTCGAGGCAAGGCGTCATATAACCAATCAAGTAAGGTTAAAAAGTGCTGATGGTTTTCTGGATAGATGGTGAAAAATTTACCGGATTCCGCCATGGTTTCTTTGACAGAAAAGTTTGTCCAAACTTCTTTGTCGTCCTTGAGATATTTATAAGCAACCTGCTGCTCATCTAATAGGGGAATCAATATATTTTTGATATCTTGATAATTTTCCCAAGTAGCAGAAACATGGATTTTATAGCCAAAAACTGGGAGTTTTGTCGCATCGATATGGCGTAATTTAAAACTATTTTTGTCCATAATCACCTCCATTTTTCTTTTTCGCTTTTTTAAAAAAGATTGGTCTCTCATCACTTTTAGAAGTATTTGAAGTCTCTTTATTTCCAGTATTAAACTGTTCCTTATTCCAATGACCTGAAAACTCCTTTTCATCATAGGTGCAGTTATTTGTGTATAATTTCATCTTTTATGCTCCTTAGTGAGATTGTTAAAAACAGAGAACCGAAGCTCTCTGCAAAAAAAGAAAACTAACAACCAAAGGTCAAAACCGGACAACCATTTGTCGTGATTTCAATCTGCTGAACAAGAGGTTTCTTGTTAATTGTCTTTAAAAATTTTGTCATATCAACAGCTCCTTGCTGTAAAATTAGTTATATTATGCCACTAAAAAAGTAGAATGTCAATACTTTATTTTCAGATTTTTTATAATTTTGTAACTTCTGCGACCTGAGATATTGTACGGGTATAAACGGCAAAATCACCCAACAATTACAAGGAACAAAAAAGGAGTGGGACAACTACCCTAAATGGGTGTTTGTCCTGCCTCCGTTGTCTTTCTTACAACTCGATAATCTTACCAGTCTTCAAGTAGACCACCCACTCGCAGACATTTTTAGCGTAATCGCCGATACGCTCGAGGTAAATCAGGACTTGGAAATACTCCTTGCCTGAGAACACGGTTTCTGGTTGCTCACGGATACGCTCAACAGCTAAGTTTTGAATATCCTTGAACATCAAATCAATCTCCTCATCACGCGCAGCGATTTCGTAGGCTTTTTCCTCATCACCAGTCATGTAGACCTCAAGAGCGTCTTCGACCATGTATTTAACGGCCTTGCCCATCTTTTTGATTGCTGCTTCTACTTCTGGGATGCGCTCCTCACCCTTCATGCGAATGGTAGCTTTGGCAATAGCTGACGCGTGGTCACCCATGCGCTCAACATCGCTTGAAGCCTTGAGAACCGTGATAACCGTCCGTAGGTCATGCGAAACGGGCTGTTGAAGTGCGATAATCTCTAGCGATTTCTTCTCCAACTTGGTTTCAAAATTATTGACCACTTCATCTTGCTCAATCACTTCCTTTGCCAAGACACGATCATGGCTAACAAAGGCACGGACAGTCTTGTTAATTTGGGTCAAGACTTCCGTTCCCATGGCATAAAATTGATTATGGAGCTTTGCTAATTCTTCATCAAATTGTGAACGTAACATACGCTACCTCTTTTCTGTTTTGCTTTGCTAAAGGTCACTTTAGATACCTCTAGCGTTTGGTTGTTCAGGCGAATACACGAGGTGACAGCCTTAACACTTTTACTATCCGAACTTACCAGTAATATAATCCTCAGTTCGTTTATCACTTGGATTCAGGAACATTTCCTTGGTTGTTCCATACTCAATCAGCTCACCATCAAGGAAAAAGCCTGTTCGCTCTGAAATCCGTGACGCTTGTTGCATAGAGCGTGTGACCAAGAGAAGAGTATACTGATCCTTGAGTCCATAGAGAGTCTCTTCAATCTTACCTGCTGAAATAGGGTCAAGAGCTGAGGTCGGTTCGTCTAGTAAAATAATTCTAGGGCTGGTTGCCAGAACCCTTGCAACACAAACCCGCTGTTGCTGTCCACCTGACAGACCGATGGCTGAATCATGTAGCCGATCTTTCACCTCGTCCCAGATAGAAGCCCCTTTTAGAGAGGTCTCGACAATTTCATCCAGCACTTGCTTGTCCTTGACGCCATTTAAGCGCAGACCATAGACCACATTTTCATAGATGGACATGGGGAAGGGGTTAGGCTGTTGGAACACCATTCCGATTTCCTTACGTAGTTCAACCGTGTCAGTCCGTGGACTGTAGACGTTATGACCGTTGTAAGTTACAGAACCTGTCACTGTTGCTTCAGGATTAAGATCGTGCATGCGGTTGATGGAACGCAGCAGTGTTGACTTTCCAGAGCCTGATGGACCGATGAGCGCAGTGATGGCTTTCTCTTTGAAATCCATGCTCACACCGTTAAGGGCCTTTTTCTTACCAAAATAGACCGATAAATCGTTGATGCTTAAAATAGAATCTGTCATACGTCCTCCTATCCGAATCGACCCGTGATGTAATCGCGTGTAGATGGCAATTTAGCATTTTGGAAGACCTGAGAGGTCTTGTCATACTCAATCAAATCACCCAGATAGAAGAAAGCAGTATAGTCGCTAGCGCGCGCTGCTTGTTGCATGTTGTGGGTCACGATGATGATGGTGTAGTTTTTCTTCAGCTCCATCATGGTCTCTTCTAGCTGCATGGTTGCAATCGGGTCAAGGGCTGAAGCAGGCTCGTCCATAAGTAAAATATCAGGTTTAACAGAGATTGCCCGTGCAATGCAAAGTTTCTGTTGTTGCCCTCCAGATAAGGATAGGGCTGATTTGTGCAAATCATCCTTAACCTGATCCCAGAGCGCTGCTTGCTTGAGTGATGTTTCAACAAGTTCATCAAGCACTTTTTTATCCCTGACACCAGCTCGTTCATGGGGGAAGGTGATGTTATTGTAAATCGATTTTGCAAAAGGATTAGGACGTTGGAACACCATGCCGATGTGTTTGCGCACCTCGTACACATTCATGTCCTTGCGGTTAACATCGATACCCTCATAAAGGATTTCTCCGGTCACTTTTGCGATGTCAATGGTATCATTCATCCGATTCAAACTACGTAAGTAGGTTGATTTCCCACAGCCTGAAGGTCCAATCAATGCTGTAATTTTATTTTTTTCAAACTGCATATCGATGCCCTTGATGGCCTCTTTTTGCCCATAATAAACGTGCAAATCTTTGGTCTCTAAGGCAACAGTTTCTGGCGAAAACGTGATAATGTGACGTTCATTCCAGTTATAGTCAGCCATATCGTCTCCTTTTTAATGTTAGAAGATAGCATCCTCTAAGAGCCTATTTTTTTGTATGTCGTTGTGACAGACGACATCGGTGCTGTCTACCATTTGGTTTTAACAGCTTAATGTCTATTTACTCTGCTGATGTTAGTTTCTTGTAAAGCGTCTTACCAATGTAGCGAGCAGAGAGGTTGAAGATTAAGATAAAAATCAGCAAAACTGCTGCTGAACCAGTTGATACTTGAATAGCATCCGGAATGGTACCTTCACTATTAACTTTCCAGATGTGTACCGCCAGAGTTTCAGCTTGGCGAAAAATTGAAATCGGACTGGTGACACTCAACACATTCCAGTTACTCCAATCAAGTGCTGGAGCTGATTGTCCGGCAGTATAGATAAGTGCTGCTGCCTCACCAAAAATCCGTCCTGAAGCCAAAACAATCCCAGTAACAATCCCCGGCAGAGCCTCCGGAATAACGACATAAATAACCGATTCCCAGCGAGACAACCCCAATGCCAGACCAGCTTCACGCTGAGTATGATGAACATTGCGCAGACTATCTTCGATGGTTCTCGTCATTTGCGGCAGGTTAAAGACAGTCAAAGCTAGAGCACCTGAAATGATAGAAAATCCATATTCAAATTGAACAACGAAAATCAAATAACCGAAAAGTCCGACAACCACGGATGGTAAAGAGGATAAAATTTCGATACAGGTTCGAATAAAATTAGTCAACCAGCCTTTTTTGGCATATTCTGCCAAATAGATGCCAGCTCCCATGGATAAAGGAACCGAGATGAGCAAGGTAATAACCAGCAGGAAAAATGAATTGTAGAGCTGAATACCAATACCACCGCCTGCTTGATAGGATGAGGATTTCCCTGTTAAGAATTGCCAGTTGACATGAGGTAGCCCCCTCAGCAGGATGAAGAGTAAGAGAGCGGTCAAAATAGTCACGATAAGTCCTGCAATGGTGTACAGAACTCCTGTCATCAGCTTGTTAATCTGTTTAGCGTGCATAGTTTTTCTTACCCTCTCTCGTAATCAATTTCATAATCATATTGAAGATTAAACTCATGACCAAAAGAACCAATGCTAGAGACCAGAGCACATTGTTTTGAACGGTTCCCATAACCGTGTTACCAATCCCCATAGTCAATACAGACGTCAAGGTTGAGGCAGGGGTGATCAGTGAGGTTGGAATAACAGCCGAGTTACCAACTACCATCTGGATTGCCAGCGCCTCACCGAAGGCACGTGCCATACCAAAAATAACAGCTGTAAAAATACCTGGGCGAGCCGCATTGAGGATAACACGCCAAATAGTTTGCCAACGTGTCGCTCCCATGGCGAGACTAGCTTCTTTATAGTGACGAGGAACAGCTTTTAGACTATCTAGGGTCATAAAGGTAACTGTTGGCAAAATCATGACAAAGAGGACAAAAATTCCTGATAAGATACCAAAACCAGTTCCACCAAAAATGCTTCTGACAAATGGTACAACGACTTGTAAACCGATAAAACCGTAAACAACAGATGGAATACCCACCAAAAGCTCAATAACCGGTTGCAAGATCTTAGTGCCATACTTGGGAGAAATTTCCGTCATGAAGACAGCCGCACCGATGGCGATAGGGGTTGCAATAAGCGCTGACAAAATGGTAACGATAAAAGACCCTGAAATCATGGGCAAGGCACCCATTAAGGGCTTGCCATCGTCTCCCTTAACATTGGGTTGCCACTCCTTACCAAAGAGAAAGTCTATCGGATTGATGCCATCCACAAAAAATGTCGACAGGCCTTTTTGGGCAACAAAAATTAAAATCATAAAGACAATAAATACAATCAGTGCCAAGCAGGCAAAGGTAATTGTCTTGCCGAATTTTTCTAAGCGTGAATTTTTTGACGACGATAGCAATTTTTTTGCAAGTTCTTGATTTTTCATAACGTCTCCTTTATTTAGGGGTGACCTGACCATTAGCGTCCTTGATGACTTTCATCTCTGAGATTGGGATATAACCAATTGTTACAACAACTCCTTGTTGCACTTTATCCGTCATCATGTAATCCAAAAATTCCTTGGTTAAACCAGTTGGCTCTCCCATGGTATACATGTGTTCATAAGACCACAGTGGCCATTTATTGGTCGCAATGTTATCAATTGTTGCTGCATAACCATTGAGCTTTAAGCTTTTGACTGAATCATCTAAATAGGACAAAGCAAGATAAGAAATCGCTCCTGGTGTTTGAGAGACAATCGACCTCACCGTCCCGTTTGAGTCTTGTTCTTGACTTTGCTTGGCAGATTGCCCATCCATGACAACACTATCAAAAGTTGATCGTGAACCAGAACTAGCTGCTCGGTTGATGATGGAAATCTCTAAATCTTTACCACCAACTTCTTTCCAGTTGGTGTACTCACCTGTAAAGATTTTTCGTAACTGCTCTACAGTTAAATCATCGACCGTCACTTCTTTGTTGACAATGACAGCGAGACCTGCAACAGCAACCTGATGATCGACCAAGCTTGCAGCGTCGATGCCGTCTTTTTCTTCTGCAAAGAGGTCACTGTTGCCAATTTGAACAGCTCCTGACTGAACCTGCGATAAGCCTGTACCGGAACCACCACCTTGAACATTGATGGTCTTACCAATATTTGTTGAGCCAAATTCATCAGCCGCTGCTTCAACCAAAGGTTGCAAGGCTGTTGAACCTACAGCTGTAATTGACTCTCCACGGTCAATCCATTTGGCACAAGCTGACAGACTGAGACCAAAGAGGGCAACAGCCAGTCCCTTAAACAATTTTTTGTTCACAATAATTTCCTTTCAAGCGTGGTACAAATTGTAGCACTTCCATTATACTATACCATAGTCTCCCTCTATTTGTATAGAGGTTAGTGAAGACGAAGCCCTTTTGGAAAATGATTTTTTATTGTTTGACCAACAACTTTTGCAAAACCTAGACCATTTCCTTGGACAACAAGTTGATACCAGCCATTTAGCAGGGGCTCAGAAAGTGTCACCGTTAGACCACGAGCATAATCTTCAAATGCTTCATCACTGATGTTGACTGTTTGCTTGACTTCGCTAGGCTTTAGGGCAAGACCGAGCGCAAAGCTAGGTTCAAATCGATTTTTCTTAAACGTCCCTAAATGCAAACCATTGCGCGCAATTTTTACACCTTTTAGAGCTGGCAAGTCACGTGGTAACAGATAGAGTTGTTCACCAAAGGTTTGCAAAACACCGTCCAATTCAACAAATAAATGCTGTCTCGCAAAATCTTGCCAGAGCTGATGTTCCTGCTTGGTCAGATTAGTTTTCTCAGGCTTAATACGTTGGCGCTCAGAAGAGCGTGTGTCTTCTAACACCGCGACAAATTGACCTTCACCCCTGAAACGATGGGAATACATCCTAGCGGTCTGCTCTTGCTCAATCCCCGCTGACATACCGTTTATTTTCGGAATATCAACCAATTTCAAAAAGTTATAGGTCTCTAACAGCCAAGAAACGACCGCTTCATTTTCTTCAGGTGACCAGGTACAGGTTGAATAGACTAGCCTCCCCCCAGGTGCCAGCATATCAATGGTATCCTGTAAAATAGCCTGTTGCAGCTTGGCACAGGTGACTGGATATTCGTTATGCCAATACTGGCAGGCAGCGGGATCTTTTCTAAACATCCCTTCTCCTGAACAGGGACCGTCAAAGACGATAAGGTCAAAATAGTTTGAAAAAATTCTTGCCAAACGATCTGCACTGTCATTGGTAACAACCACATTTCTCGCCCCAAAACGCTCAATGTTTTCGACCAGAACCTTGCTCCGTTTGGTCGAAATCTCATTGCTAACAAGCAAGCCTGTGTTGCCCAGATAAGAGAGGATATGGGTCGATTTTCCACCTGGCGCCGCCGCTAAATCAAGCACGCACATCCCCGGTTTAATGCCTGCAACCTGAACCACCATCTGAGCAGCTGGCTCTTGCGAATAAACCAAGCCTGTCACATGTTCAGCTGATTTACCAGAAATCTTACCGTAGTAGCCCCAAGGTGTCTGGGGAATCGGATTGGAAAAGCGTTTTTGCGCTTCCTTTAATGGATTGACACGAAAAGCAGAAACAGCTGGTTCTTCAAAACTCGCCAGAAACTCATCTGCCTCTTGACCTAGTAAGGCTCGATATTTTTCAACAAAATCATTTGGTAATGTCATGAGTCTATTATACTACACAAGGGTAAACAAAAGCAAACTCCCTAGCTCGAAAGTAGAGAGTATCAGTGCTTTATTGCCTTGTCAAAATTGTTTTGACATCCAACTGCTCCTGTGCCGGATAAAAGATGACCGACTGTCGACTGAGCATATCTAATTTTGACCCATCCAAGGTCTCAAGGAGATAGCCCAACTCTTCTCCCATGATGGCAGCGGCTAAATAATCCCAGGGACAGAGGTAAGAGGCATAGCCCCAGATCTGACCAGCTAGCACACGCGCCATGCTCAAACCAGCACAGCCATAATTTCTAACACCTAGTGAGCGATTGAACAAGTCTGCCAGATGATAGGCGTTTTGGGCATAAAGACGGGTATTGCTTGCGACTACGGACTGATTGAGCAAGCCTCCACCCATCAAGGGCAGAACCTCCCCATTGCAGGTTACAGGAAACCCTTTGCCGCCGCTGTACAGCTTGTCTGCCATGACATCATAAATCAATCCAAACTGTCCGACGCCATCTTCCAAATAGGCCAACATCACTGCAAAGTCCTGCTGCTGGGTCACAAAGTTAACTGTTCCGTCGATAGGGTCAATGACCCAGACTGCGCCTCTAGAAGGGTTAGTTTTTAGGTTGTCCTCCTCAGCTAAAAAATGGTCATTAGGGTACCTATCTTGAATCGAATCAACCAAAAATTGCTGACACGCCTTGTCAACATTGGTCACCAGATCGGTTGCTACTGATTTGGTTTCAACCTTAATCTCAATCCCCATCTGTTCTTTAATCAGAAGTCCAGCCTGACGAATGAGTTGCTGGGCAAAAATAAACTTATCGTTCAAGTCGCAGTACCCCCGTTCCTTTTTCCTGGGCGACTTTCACCGCTCGATAGATGGAGTAGCCACTGACCTGCTCAAACTCACGTCCAAGTCTCTTTTCTTCACTCTTAGACCTGACGACAGTCTTGAACATAGCATAGCTGTTTAGAAAGTCTGTCACCTTGATCTGATCCTCGTAGGCATCTTCAACCATGGTTAAAAAATGAAGCACTGCGGTCATGTCGTCAGTGCTCCAAGATAAATCAATAGGATAAGTGTATTGTTTAGTCATAATACCGATCAATCTCCGCTCTAATGGTAGCCTGTTTTAGTTCGTGCTTGCGGTAATCCCGAGACAAGAAGGCACGAATCTCATCTTCGTTGAATCCTATCTGCATTCGTTTTTTGTCCATCAAAATTGGACGACGCAAGAGATTTGGGTTTTTCGTAATGAGGGTCAACAGTTCTGAAACGGATAGCTCATCAACATCAATATTCAACTTTTGGAAAACTTTTGACCGCGTTGAAATAATATCCTCCGTGCCGTTTTCAGTGAGTGAGAGGATCGTCATCAACTCATCACGTGACAGAGGACTGGTAATGATATTATGTTCCCGAAAAGGGACCTTATGCTTGGTTAGCCAAGCTTTTGCCTTCCTGCAGCTTGTACAACTGGGAGAGATGAATAGTGTTAACATACTTTTATCCCCTGTAACATAGTCACTTCCATTATACAAGTTTTTTGCTCAAATTTCTATACTTTTTCCCAGTTTTTTGAGATTTTTTTATCAAATTCTAGCTGTTCAACCAACTTTTCAACAGAATCGAACTTAATCATGTCACGAATTTTGCTCAGCCAAAGAATTTCAATGGTTTCACCATAGATGTCCTCATCAAAATCAAACAGATGAGCCTCTAAACGTAGGTCTTGACCGTCAAAGGTCACGTTTTTACCGACGCTTGTCATAGAGCGGTAACGATTGCCCTTGACCAGAATATCCGCCACATAGACACCATCAGCAGGTAAAAAGGTTCGGTCGATCGGTGCTAAATTAGCGGTCGGAAATCCCATGGTTCGCCCCCTAGCATCGCCATGTACCACAATGCCACGGGTTGAAAATTCATAACCCAAAAGACGATTGGTCGTCTCGATATGTCCTTTTGAAATGGCGCGACGGATACGGGTTGAGCTGATTTTCTCACCATCATCTTGTAATTCAGGCACAATGACTACCTCACAGGAAGCCGCTGTTTTTAAGTCATCGGCTGGCCTTTTATCATGTCCAAAATGGTAATCAAATCCGACAACAACGACCTTGGCTTGCAGGCCTTCAATGTAGCGGGAAATGAACTCAGCCGAACTAGTTCTGGCAAAATCGCTCGTAAAGTCCATCAAGTAAAGCTGATCCACACCATACTCTGCAAACTTGGCATAGCGCTTCTCAGGATAGGTCACATGCAGGAGCAAGTCGGGCGTGAAACGGGCAAAAGCTAATTTTGGTGACTCATAAAAGGTCAGCACAGCAACTTTTAGCTGTCTGGCCTGTGCAATGGCTCTTGCCTCTTCAAAAAGTTTCTTATGTCCACAATGAAGGGCATCAAAATATCCTAAAACCAAGACGACTGGTTCATCCACAATCAACTCTTGGTCTGTTTTTAATCTAAAAATATCCATAGCATTTATTGTAACACAAGTCAGCGATAGTCAGATAAAAATAGCTCACCTTTTGAGATGTTAGTGCAAGTCCTCTGCAAATTTATTAAGTCGCCTTAAGCGATGATTCACACCACTCTTGGTCAAGGGAGTTTCTAAGCTATCTGCCAGCTCCTGAATGGAATAATCCGGATGCTGTATCCTCTTTTGAGCGACCTCCTGCAAGTCAAGAGGCAAGCTATCTAATCCCACTCGTTCAATGATTTTGCTGATGTTATTGATTGTTTTCATGCTGGCGGTTATAGTCCGTGCAATATTGGCAGTTTCCGCATTATTAGCGCGATTGAGATCGTTTCTGGTTTCGCGATAAACTTTGACTTCTTCAAACCTATCTTTAGCATCAACAGCACCTATGACCAAGAGGAAATCCATAATGTCTTCAGCTTTTTGGAGATAGGTCATCGTGCCGTTTTTATGGTTAATGACCTTAGCATCAAGCATAAATTTTTGAAGCAGGCTCGCCAAATCCTCAGCATGATCTTGGTAAACCGAAAAAATCTCCAATTGATACTTGCCTGTTTCAGGGTCTGTCAGTGACCCTGTTGCCAAAAAAGCCCCTCGCAGGTAAGACTGTCCAGCCCCATCATTAGTCAAGATGGTTGATGATACGCCAGTCTCAAAACCAAAAAAGCTGTCTGCTAGCTGTAAATCGGCTAAAATCGCCTCTACTCCTGTCTCTAAAACCACCTGATAAACACGATTTTTCTTGAGATTGGAGCGCGTGTGGTAGCGGATTTCAGGCTGAATGGCATAAAACTGCTCAATCATTTCATACAGGTGGCGAGCAATTTTTGCCTGTTCAGTGGTCAAGGTCAGCCTGAGACCTTGGCTGGTTAAGCCCAGACTCCCTGATAATTTCATCATGGCAGCGAGTTGGTACTTGTCTGCGGTTGTACTGGTTAATACTTCTTCTTTCACTCTGGCTGTAAAGGTCATCAGTAGTTCGCTCCCAATAAGGTCATCAGTTCCTCAACCACTAGGTGCCCATCGTGAAAAGCTCCGCCATTTTCCAAACGTAAAAAGTTTGACGAAATTACCCGTTTAACCTGTTGTCGCAATCCTTCAAAATCATGCTCTACCTGCACCAAATCCTGATTAAAACGATGAGACACCATGTAGTCATGTGGCACTGGAGCGATATTTACAAGAACCGTATCCACCACACCATCACCTAGGTGTTTGGCAAGAACTCGCACGTGGTCACTGTCGCTAAAATGCTCTGTCTCTCCTCGCTGGGTCATGATGTTGCAAACATAAGTAATCTGAGCTTTTGTCTTTATCAAGGCTTGTTGGATTTCTGGAATCACCAAATTAGGCAAAATTGAGGTAAATAGTGACCCAGGTCCAAGGACAATCATATCGCTATCCATAATCGTATCAACAACTTTTCGACTGGCTGTCGGTTGTTGTTCATTGTAGGTATTAGTAACATAGACACGCTCGATTGTCCCTTGGTAATTAGCAATATGGCTCTCGCCAGATACTTGATGACCATCGGTAAAAACGGCATGTAAGGTTAAGGGCTCCTCACTAGCAGGAAAAATCTTGCCTGTCGTGTGGAAAAACTTGGTCAAAATCTGCATGGCTTGGTAAGTGGACCCTTGCATTTCTGAAATACCGGCAATAATCAGATTGCCTAGTGGGTGACCCGATAGGCTATTTTGTCCTTGGAAACGGTACTGAAAAATCTTCTCATAAAACTTTGGCATGTCACTCATCGCTACCAACACGTTCCTCAAATCTCCTGGCGGTGCTAGTCGCATATCTTGCCGAAGGGTACCCGATGATCCTCCGTCATCAGCTACGGTAACAATGGCCGTGATGTCAACATCTTCGTGACGGAGACTACTGAGAATGACCGGAATGCCTGTTCCACCGCCAATAACTGTTATCTTAGGCTTTCTCATGACCGGTTCACCGTCTCCTTTCGTTTATCCTTATCTCGGTGACTCTCGTTGACGGTCCACTCCTTGGCAATATCTGCCGCCAAACGATGAGCGAAAGCAACACTGCGGTGCTGACCTCCCGTACAACCGATTGCAATGGTTAAAACGGACTTGCCTTCCTTTTGATAACCAGGTAGAATCGGCGCTATCAGACGGTACAAGTTATGATAAAAATCCTCAGATACTTGAGAAGCCATCACATAGTCAAAAACAGGTTGATCCAATCCAGTCTGCTCTCGCAATTCCGGAACATAGTGAGGATTTGGCAAGAATCTCACATCAAATACCAAATCAGCATCGATAGGCAAGCCATACTTGAATCCAAAACTCACGACTTCAATACGAAACTGACCCTGCTGATCTGCTTGTGCAAACTGCTCTGCAATGGTTTGTCGTAACTGACGAGGCGTAATCTCTGTGGTCTCCACCACATTCTGACTGAAACTTTTAAGTGGCGCCAAGAGCTCTCGTTCGCGCTTTATCCCGTCCAGAACTCGACCAGCCGCTGCTAAAGGGTGACTACGACGGGTCTCCTTGTACCGTGAAACAAGCTCACTATCTGTCGCGTCTAGAAATAGGATTTTGAAATCAAGCTGCTCATTGCTTTCTAAACTATCCAACATCTGGGTGATTTCAGCAAAAAACTGCCTACTTCTCATGTCGACGACTAGAGCAACGTGGTCATAATCATTGGTTTGTCCAACCAACTCCAAAAACTTTGGAACAAGGGTAGGTGGCATGTTATCAATGGTAAAGTAGCCTAAGTCTTCAAAAGACTGGATAGCAACGGTCTTCCCCGCACCGCTCATCCCAGTAACGACAACTAATTTGATGGGTTTGGTCATCTGAACTCTCCTTTGTTTAACGATTTACTCCTTCGTTTCGTTTATTATAGCACAAAGACCCCTTAAAGGACAGGACAAGGTGCATCAACTTTGACTCATCCATAGGCTTGAACCGTTATTCTCCCAACACCCCCTCTACCAGCAAGACAATCATCTATTCAGCTGTCAGAATTGTTAACAACTTATTAGCCATTTTCGGTGAGACGAGCATATGAATTGATGAAGCCGTGTTAGCTGCGACACGGGTTAGAATTCCAAAGTTATCGTTATTGCTTTTTTCCAAAATAAAAAACAAAAACAAAAACACCTTGAAAATTCTGAATATTTAGTGTAAAATGGTCAGCACATTATCTAAAGGAGTATGTATGAAAAAATATCTATTGGCCTGCCTAACAGCTCTATTTTTGGTTTTTAACACCAGATCAACAACTGTTTTGGCAGAAGAAGATGTCCTACGAGTCGGCATGGAAGCAGCTTACGCTCCCTTTAACTGGATCCAAAGTGATGACAGCAACGGTGCAGTCCCAATTGATGGCACCAACCAATACGCCAACGGCTACGATGTCCAAGTCGCCAGGAAAATTGCTGACAGGATGGGCAAAAAATTGGTCATCGTCAAAACCTCTTGGTCTGGCTTAATTCCAGCCCTGACATCTGGCAAAATCGACCTCATCATCGCAGGCATGAGTCCCACCGAAGAGCGAAAACTCGAAATCGACTTTTCAGAGAGCTACTACACTTCCGAGCCTGTCCTTGTCGTACGCACGGACAGCGACTATGCAAAAGCGACCAGTCTAGCTGACTTTGCAGGGGCGAGGGTGACCTCCCAGCAAGGGGTCTACCTCTACAACCTTATTTCTCAGATTGAGGGCGTCTCCCAGCAGACTGCCATGGGGGATTTTGGTCAAATGCGCCAAGCTCTCCAGTCTGGGATTATTGACGCCTATGTCTCTGAGCGACCAGATGGAATTTCGGCCCAATTGGCCTCTAAAGACTTCACCATGGTCTCTCTCAAGGAAGGGTTTGAAGTTAGCGAGTCCGATGTCGCTCTGGCAATTGGTATGCGCAAAGGCGATAAAAACCGCGAATTGGTCAACCAAGCCTTAGCAGATTTCCCAGCTGAAGAGCAGACCAAGCTCATGGACAGTATGATTCCCCTCCAACCCATAGAAGAAATTATCGAGGAGAAAGTTTCCTTCTTCAATCAGGCTTGGAACATTTTCACAGGCAACTGGAAAGCTCTCCTTAGCGGAACAGGCATGACCCTGCTCATCTCTATCTTAGGCACCATCTTCGGTACAATGATTGGTCTTGCGATTGGGGTCTTTCGTACCGCACCAAGAGCGATCAACAAGGCAGCCCGCCTTGCCCAGCAAATCGGCAACTGGCTCATCCACATCTATGTCGAAATCTTCCGTGGCACCCCAATGATTGTTCAATCCATGGTCATCTATTATGGTACCGCCCAGGCCTTTGGTCTCAACCTTGACCGAACTCTCGCTGCCATTTTCATCGTCTCTATCAATACAGGAGCCTATATGAGTGAGATTGTTCGCGGTGGTATCCACGCCGTGGACAAGGGGCAATTCGAGGCGGCGACCGCTCTTGGCTTTACCCATCACCAGACCATGAAAAAAATCGTTCTTCCACAAGTCATTCGTAACATTCTGCCATCAACAGGGAACGAATTTGTCATCAACATCAAGGATACCTCTGTCCTCAATGTCATCTCCGTAGTCGAACTCTATTTCTCTGGAAATACCGTCGCTACACAAACTTACCAATACTTCCAAACCTTTGCGGTTATTGCGGTCATCTATTTCATCTTGACCTTTACCGTGACCCGTATCTTACGCGCCATCGAAAAGCGGATGGACATGGATGAATATACCACAGGAGTCAACAATTATTGAAGAAACATGTTATCACACTACTCCTTGTCCTGCTTTTACCTTTATTAACCGTCAAAGGCAGTGCATCTGATGATGAATTTTTGCGCATCGAAACTGATGCCGCATACGCTCCTTTTAGCTGGACCCAATCAGATGCCAGCAACGGTGCTATTCCCATTGAAGGCACCAATCAATACGCTAACGGTTACGACATTCAGGTCGCTAAAGCCATAGCAGAGCAGTTAGGTAGGAAACCCCTTGTGGTTAAAACCAGCTTTACAGGTCTGATTCCTGCTCTTACTTCTGGCAAGGTTGACCTGATTATCGCCGGTATGAGCCCGACTGACGAACGTCGCTTACAAATTGATTTTTCAGAGACCTACTACCGCTCAGCACCTGTCTTAGTTGTTCGATCAGATAGCCCTTACGCTCAAGCTAAGCAGCTCAGCCATTTTGCAGGAGCAGCTATCACCTCCCAACAAGGGACCTACCTTTATGACCTTATCTCACAAATTAAGGGTGCCCACCAAGAAACAGCCATGGGGGATTTTACCCAGATTCGGCAAGCTCTCCTTTCTGGTGTTATCGATGCTTATGTGACTGACCGCCCTGATGGTATCGCCGCCGAAGTTGCCTCACCCGAATTCAAAATGATTGTTCCCGAAGATGGTTTTGAGGTGAGCGCCTCTGATGTCGACCTAGCAATTGGAATCCAAAAAGGCAATGATACACTCAAAGCAACCGTCAATCAGGTCTTGGCCAATACCCTTAAAGACCAACAAGCACTGATGGATCAAGTTGTCCCTTGGCAACCATTGGTTGAGACCGACGCCGATAGCCAACCAAATTTTATCCAGCAGATGCGACAGATTTTAAAGGACAATTGGCAAACCTTTCTTAGTGGTACAGCCATGACCTTGCTCATCGCCATTACAAGCACCGTTATCGGTACTAGCATTGGCTACGGTATCGGTGCTTTCCGTACAGCTCCTAAAGCCAATCACCCCCTACTAGCTATCTTGCAAGGGCTACTGGGACGGTTGATTACCATTTATGTTGAGGTCTTTCGAGGGACCCCGATGATTGTTCAATCTATGGTCATCTACTACGGCACTGCCCAAGCTTTTGGGGTAGACTTAAACCGGACATGGGTAGCAATTTTTATCGTAGCTGTCAATACAGGGGCCTACATGAGTGAGACCATCAGAGGAGCCATTCTAGCTATTGACAAGGGACAATTCGAGGCAGCAACTGCGCTTGGCTTTACTCATGGCCAAACCATGACAAAAATTGTGTTACCACAGGTTTTTCGCTATACCTTACCTGCTATCGGTAATGAATTCGTTCTCAATATTAAGGACACCTCTGTACTCAATGTGATTTCAGTGGTGGAGCTCTACTTCTCTGGAAATACGGTCGCCACACAGACCTATCAATACTTCCAGACTTTTACCCTAATCGCTATCATTTACTTTATCTTAACCTACACTGTGACTCGTCTCTTGCGCCACCTTGAGCAGCGCTTGGATGCTGATGACTACACAGGAGGTATGACCGTATCAATCGGAGGGACACATGACTAAGCCAATTTTAGACATCAAACAACTTGAAAAATTCTATGGACAGAACCAGGTGCTCAAAGGCATTTCACTGACGGTACAAGCTGGGGAGGTCATCTCCATCATCGGCTCGTCAGGTTCTGGAAAATCCACCTTCTTGCGTTCCATCAACCTTTTGGAAGAACCGACAGCTGGGGATATTTTATTCCATGGCAAAAATATTGCAGACACTGACTTTGACCTTCACACCTATCGAGAAAAAGTCGGCATGGTCTTTCAGTCCTTCAATCTCTTTGACAACCTCAATGTCTTAGAGAATGCCATCGTCGCCCAGACCACCGTCCTCAAACGTGACCGATTAGAAGCCGAGGCCATCGCCAAAGCCAATCTTGAAAAAGTCGGCATGGGCGAGCAGTACTGGCTAGCTAAGCCCAAACAGCTCTCAGGTGGACAAAAACAACGGGTCGCTATCGCCCGTGCCCTCTCTGTTGACCCCGAAGCCATCCTCTTTGATGAGCCAACCTCAGCCCTTGATCCTGAAATGGTCGGCGAAGTACTCAAAACCATGAAAGACTTGGCACATTCTGGCTTGACCATGATCATCGTAACCCACGAGATGGCCTTTGCCAAAGAAGTCTCTGACCGTGTCATCTTCATGGATAAAGGTGTGATTGCGGAAGAAGGCACACCTCAGCAGATTTTTGAGAACCCTCAGGAAGAACGCACAAAAGAGTTCTTACAACGCTTCTTGGGGAGCTAAGAAAATAGATAAAACAACAATATCACCTCGCGTCTGAGACGAGGCGATTTCTTATTGCCAGCTTTTTCGTGAATGATTTGATGATATCATCCCTCGTCCGGGTCGTCGTTCAACATGCCAGCAGCATTTACTTGACCAGAATAATCTTGGATTTTTCCAGCAGAATAGAGTATAATGAAAAATAGAGATTTTTAGAAAGGTCGATATCTTGTGAAGTTCTCTCGTTTACAACTCAGCTTAATTACCCTTAATCTTATTGGTGTTATTGCCATCAGCTATCTCCTTGTCACCCGTCAGCAAAGTCTACCAGCACTCTTCAAACAAGTAGTTGTCAATTCCCGTACCTCTGCAGACTTACCTTCTTCCAGCTCAGAAATATCAACTGAACCTATTCCCAGTTCAGAAGGAACAGAAACATCTGCTTCCAGTTCAGAAGCACCAACCGTCTCTGACCCCACTCAACTCATGCCACAACATAACCATAATTACGCTGCCAACGACTATGCTTATGATATCAAAGATATTCAGGCCTATCTCAAGGGAGATAAGCCTTATGATGGTCAACCGCTTGTTTTTATCACGATTGATGACGGTGCAAACCATGACATAACACCACGAGTCTTAGATCTTCTTAAAGAGCATCAGGTACATGCGACCTTTTTCCCAATTGGTTCTGAGGTCACTCCAGACAAGGCAAAACTCTATCACAGACAAATCAATGAAGGACACGCGATTGGACTCCATAGTTATAGTCACGATTTAGACTTACTCTACCCTGGTCGTGTCCCAAATGTTGATCAAATCGCCTTTGAAGCCAAGCAAGCAGATAAGGCATTTAAGCGTGTCCTGGGGATGAAATTCCAAACGCACGTCTGGCGCTACCCAGGTGGAGCCTTGTCTTGGCAAGGGCTTGATGCTGCTCACAGTCGCCTCGCAGATTTAGGTCTGATTTGGCTAGATTGGAACGCCAGTTTAGGGGATGCCGAACCAACTTATCGTCGACCTCAAACTGTTGATGAGATGATTGCCTTTCACGCTAAGTCACTGGAAAAGTACCCACAGTCCCCCCAGCAGTTAAAAGTGGTTCTTCTCCACGATGCCCCAGATAAAACCCTCACCCTAGAAACACTGCCACACATTATCCAATATTACAAGGATAATGGCTATACGTTTGGAGTATTGCACTAATGACTATTATCCCCATCCAGCCTGGCGAACGTATCGACCAGCTGTTCTCTACTGATGTCAAAATCATCCAAAACCGCGACGTCTTCAACTACTCGGTGGACAGTGTCCTCCTCTCACGCTTCCCAAAACTCCCCAGCCGTGGCCTCATCGTTGACCTCTGCTCTGGTAATGGAGCAGTTGGTCTCTTTGCTAGCTCCCAAACTCAGGCACAGATTATCCTCGTGGAGTTGCAGGAGCGGTTAGCGGAAATGGCTGAGCGCTCCATTCGGCTCAACAACTTGACCGACCAAGTAAGTGTGATTAACGATGACCTGAAAAACCTGACGCAACACATCAAACCATCGCAGGTTGATTTGATTGTCTGCAATCCACCCTATTTCAAAGCTACAGAGACCTCCAAAAAAAACCTCAGCGAACACTACCTGCTGGCCCGTCATGAAATCACCACCAACCTCGATGAAATTTGCAAGGTCAGCCAACAAGCTCTCAAATCCAACGGCAGACTGGCTCTAGTCCATCGACCAGACCGTCTTCTGGAGATTATTGATACCCTCAAGCAGTATAAACTGGCTCCCAAGCGCATCCAATTCATCTACCCCAAAGCAGGCAAGGAAGCCAATATGCTCTTGATTGAGGCCATCAAAGACGGTTCGCTGGAGGGCATGCGGATTTTGCCACCACTGATTGTTCATCAAGACAATGGTGACTATACTGATGAGATTCGAGCAATTTACTATGGACACTAAAGCCTACATGTATGTGTTAGAATGTGCTGACGGTAGCCTCTACACAGGCTACACGACCGATCTTTACCGTCGCCTCAAAACCCACAACGCAGGCAAAGGCGCCAAATACACTAAAGCACGCCTGCCCGTCAAGCTCGTCTATCACGAAAGCTTTGACAGCAAGTCAAAAGCCCAGTCCGCTGAAGCACTCTTTAAGCGCAAAACACGGCAAGCCAAGCTAGAATACTTAGCTCATCAAGAGCAAACTTGGAAACCGTAGCAGAAACTTGCAGGAAAATTTTCCTAGTGATAAAATGGGTATATAAAAAGGAAGGAGACTGTTATGACACAGTATAAAAACTACGTCAATGGCGAATGGAAAACATCCGCTAACGAGATTAAAATCTATGCCCCAGCTTCTGGTGAAGAACTTGGTTCAGTGCCAGCCATGACCCCTGAAGAGGTTGATTATGTTTACGCCTCTGCCCGTGCTGCCTTGCCAGCATGGCGTGCCCTATCTTATGTTGAACGTGCTGCTTACCTACACAAAGTCGCTGATATTTTGGTGCGTGATGCTGAAAAAATCGGTCTGGTCCTCGCTAAAGAAGTAGCAAAAGGCTATAAATCAGCAGTATCTGAAGTTGTTCGTACAGCAGATATTATTCGCTATGCCGCAGAAGAGGGTGTTCGCCTGTCAGGTGAAGTGCTTGAAGGCGGTAGCTTTGAAGCAGCTAGCAAGAAAAAAATTGCGGTCGTTCGTCGCGAACCTGTTGGTTTAGTTTTAGCGATTTCGCCATTTAACTACCCTATCAACTTAGCAGGTTCTAAGATTGCCCCTGCCCTTATCGGAGGGAACGTGGTTGCCTTCAAACCACCAACCCAAGGGTCTATTTCAGGTCTTGTTTTGGCTGAAGCTTTTGTAGAAGCTGGTATCCCAGCTGGTGTCTTCAATACCATCACTGGTAAAGGTTCTGTCATCGGTGACTACATCGTTGAACATCCAGCGGTTAACTTTATCAACTTCACAGGCTCAACACCAGTCGGTGAGCGTATCGGTCGCTTGGCGGGTATGCGCCCAATCATGCTAGAACTTGGCGGTAAAGACTCTGCTATCGTCTTGGAAGATGCGGATCTTGCCGTGGCAGCTAAGAACATCGTGGCTGGTGCCTTTGGTTACTCAGGGCAACGTTGTACAGCGGTGAAACGTGTCCTTGTTATGGAAAGCGTTGCAGATGAGTTGGCTGAATTGGTGCGTGAACAAGTGCTTAAATTGACTATAGGTGATCCGTTAGAAGATGCGGATATCACGCCATTGATTGACACCGCTGCTGCTGATTTTGTTGAAGGTTTGGTTAAGGATGCTGCGGACAAAGGAGCAACAGCCTTGACAGACATCAAGCGCGATGGCAACCTCATCTGCCCAATCCTCTTTGATAAGGTGACAACTGATATGCGCTTGGCTTGGGAAGAGCCGTTTGGGCCAGTTCTGCCATTCTTGCGTGTCAAATCTATCGAAGAAGCAATCGAGATTTCCAACCAGTCTGAGTATGGTTTGCAGGCGTCTATCTTCACACGTAACTACCCACGTGCCTTCTATATCGCTGAGAAATTAGAAGTCGGAACCGTTCATATCAACAACAAAACGCAACGTGGAACAGACAACTTCCCATTCTTGGGTGCTAAAAAATCAGGTGCTGGTGTTCAAGGGGTGAAATACTCTATCGAAGCCATGACAACTCTCAAATCAGTTGTGTTTGACATTGAATAATAACTTAAAAAGGAGGCTCTATAATTTTTGTAGTGGTTAAATCCACCTCGGAGATTATGGAGTCTTTTTGAGTATGAAAAAAGCCCATATGACCTATAATGAAAAGCGACTAAATTCACATTAGAAAGACTCATATGGAATAAAGAACTAGTCAGGGGAGTGACTAGTTCTTCCCGAGCTCTAAAATAGAAAAAGCGAGGATTTTATCACAAACCTACTCGGAATTAAAGACCCTAATATCACTATCTTGGAAGTTGTGGACACTAGAAGCCACAAGGAAGTCATCGCTAAGCTGGACTACCCTGCTCCAAAATGCCAACATTGCCAGGGGCAGATGACTAAATATGACTTCCAGAAACCATCCAAAATCCCTTATCTTAAGTGTGCAGGGTACAAGACACTCATTCGCTTGCGAAAGCGACGCTTCCACTGCCAAAAGTGCGGGAAAATAGCTGTCGCAGAGACATCCTTGGTCAAGAAAAATCACCAGATTCCCGTCATTCTTCATTAGAAAATTGCCCAGAAACTGATGGAGAAAGTAGCCCTGACCGCTATCGCTGAGAGCCTTGCGGTATCAACCTCAACCGTTATCCGAAAGCTAAAGGAGTTCCAGTTCAAGACAGACTTGACCTGCCTCCCAACTAACATGAATTGGGACTCAAACAGTCCAGTGGACTGTTTGAGGTAGGAGCCTGAAAATACAAAAGCGACTAGTTGAAGCAGGAAAGGCAAAATGAGCTTTATCGCACAGGACTTTGATTCGCTTAACATTGTGACAATCCTAGACGGTCGAACCCAAGCCACCATTCGCAATCACTTTCTACGCTATTCTAGAACGGTCAGAAACCGTGTCAAGGTCATCACCATGGACATGTTTAGTCCGTATTACAAGTTAGCTAAACCCCCTCGCTCTCCCGTTTTCAAGCTCGGGCTGAAACAGTCTCTCCCCAGACTGTTTCACTCCCAAACGCCAAAATCGTCCTCGCTCGTTTCCACATCTCGCTTTCAAATTTCTTAGCCCAAGGCTAAAATAGTCCACTGGACTATTTTACTCCAACACATGAGCAGGGCCATGAACAGGCTACGTGTCCAGGTAATGAATCAGTTTGACAGAAAATCCTATGAATACAGGATCTTCAAACGCTACTGGAAATTGATACAACAAGATAGTCGAAAGCTCAGTGATAAACGGTTTTATCGCCCGACCTTTCGCATGCACTTGACCAATCAGGAGATTGTCGCTAAGCTGCTTGGCTATTCTCAAGAACTGAGAGAACACTACGATTCTTTATCAACTCCTCTTGTTTCACTTCCAAGAAAAGCAAGCCGAACAGTTTTTTGGGCTGATCGAGGAGACGATTTCGAGCGTCAATCCCATCTTTCAGACGGTTTTTAAGACCTTCTTAAAGAATAAAGACAAGATTGTCAACGCCTTGGAACTGCCTTACTCAAACGCTAAACTAGCGGCGACAAACAACCTTATCAAGGTCATTAAACGGAATGCTTTTGGGTTTCGGAAGATAAAAATTGAATCGGTTACACTAAACTAGACAGAATTTATAAAGTGTTCTACACTAAAGAAAACAGGAGAACTCTATGTCTA
>NZ_JBGTZA010000007.1:0-63876 GCF_041807805.1 Streptococcus sp. E29BA | reverse complement strand
CTAGACATAGAGTTCTCCTGTTTTCTTTAGTGTAGAACACTTTATAAATTCTGTCTAGTTTAGTGTAACCGATTCAGCCTTTCGGATAAGACAAATCAAAGGAGATGTGCCATCGTGACCAAGACGCTAGACTACCTCCACCGCTCCAACCAGGAAAACCACCAGCTGACCAAGGAAGCCATCGAGACAGCTCTGTTGCTTCTCTTGGAGCAGAAATCGCTCAAGAAAATTGCCATCACCGAATTGGTCGAGCGGGCTGGAGTGGCAAGAAATTCCTTTTACCGTAACTACAGTAGCAAAGAAAATGTCCTGCGGGTCATGCTCAAGGAGCGCTTTGCCCAATTGGCTAGTACCAATGTCGCCAAGTTTCAGGAGAATAGGCAAGCAGGACTGTTAGGGCTTTTTCAGTTTATAGCGGCGGATTTCCGCTTTTATCAGTTGCTCTTGGCAGAAGGGCTCCGCGAGTTAGAAGCCTATCGCTACCAGCCTATAGCCTTTGAAGAGCCTGACCAGCAAACCTACTACCGCAATCGCTTTGTGGCAGCAGGCATCACACGGGTGATTTGTGATTGGTTAGGTGAGAAAAATCCCCAGTCGCCTGAGGACATGGCAGAGCAACTTAACCGACTCTTTGAATAAAAAACACTGACTTTGCTGATTTAACTTAACCTTCAGTTACTACAAAATGTCATCGACTGTCTCAACAGCTACGTCTTTTGTTATGTCAGTTGCCCCAATTCAATCACCTAATTTGCAAGTTTACAAAAAGATAGACGCTACCTTTTACGCTATGTTTGACAACTTAACAGGGCGGTTAACTGGCGCGGACGTTGTCTCTCACTTTACCTTAACTTTTGGGGATATATAAAAGAGGCTGGGGAACACCTATGTTTCCCTAGCCCTTTAATGTCATTAGTACAGTCCAGGTGCCTGACCTAGCTCTGCTTGTAGTTGCCAGATGTTTTTTTCAACCTCACCTTGAGCATCTGCAAAGAGACCGTTTGAAGGGTCATCGCCCTCTTCGTCAGTGACGTCCAAGCCAACTTGAAAAAGATTTGCTAATTGACTATAAACAGCAATCAAACGCTCTATATGATCTTGGACAGAACGGTCATAGTCTCCTTTGACCTCAACAAGAGTTGTCACATCTAAGAATTCTCCCAAGGTCGAATAAGGAAAGCCACCTAATGTAATCAAACGCTCGCTCAGTTCATCTAAGTGCTCACTGATCGCGTCAATTAAAGTATCCATGAACGGATGTAAATGCAAAAAGCCTCTTCCTCTCATGTACCAGTGAATTTGGTGAATGATTGTTCGGGCAACTACCAAGTCAGCAACCGCTTGATTCAAAACGGCTTTTGTTTTAGGACGTCTTCCTGATTCTGTTTGACTGAGTTGCTCAACACGCTCCGCCAATTCTTTAACCGATAAAATTGTCATAATCGTTCTCCTTCTCCTCCTTATTTATAATCATTATTGATTACATTAACTATTATACGCTTTTAAAGTTAGTTGTCAAGAATTTATCCTGTCAAAAAACGAATAAAAAGATATGAAAGTAAATCATATCTTTTTTATAGTCATCGGCTTACTCCTGCTTATTCAACTGGCAACTGGGCAAGTGTCCTATGCTGAAGGTTATTTATTGCTTTGGGGAGCTATTTTGGCTCTATACGATCTAACTAGTCAGTCCTACCCACTATGGATCTGGCTAGCAGGCACTGCTGTCATCCTGCCCTTTACTGGAGTGAATACAACCAGTCTCATCCTGTTTTGCTTGGCTATTTTAGCAGAAATCAAAGATATCAAGATTGGCTCCGGTGATTTTTTCTACCTCAGTACCCTAGCACTTGTCCTGTCGACCAGTGATATTCTCTGGATTATCCAATTGGCATCTTTGATGGGGATAATGGCCGTTTGGGCATCGAAACAGGGTAAGCAGCCCATTGCCTTTGTCCCTTTTCTACTACTGGGACAGTTTATCTTGCTGCAATTAAATCAACTTATTTGATGAGTTGAGCTTCTTTTTTGAGCTGTTCTGGTATTGTTATGCCAAGCTCCGTGGCAACCGTTTCATTGATAATCGGTGTGCCCTGGTCGAATACCTCGACAGGCAACTGAGCAACCTGCTCTCCTTGTAAGAGTTTGGCTGCCATTTTCCCTGTCGCTACACCGAGCTCATACTGGTTGATGAAGACAGAGGCAAGACCGCCTTCAGCCACCATCGTGTCAACACTGGTATAAATCGGTGTTTTCGCTTCCTTGGCCGCTTGGACAACTGTTGTGAAAGCACTGGCAACAGTATTGTCAAGCGGAAGGAAAATCGCATCCACTTTCTCTATCATCACATGGGTCATGGAGGTGATGTCATTGCTTGAAGCTACAGCATATTCGATAACATCATAACCCTTGGCTTGAGCTAATGTCTTAAATTCTTCAACCTGAGACTTAGAGTTATCCTCGCTGCTAGAATAAAGGACACCCACCGTTTTGACCCCCGGTGTCAAGGTTGCCATCAATTCCAACTGGTCAGCGATTGGTGTTTTATCAGACACACCCGTGATATTGCCATCTGGTGCAGTCAAATCCTTCACCAACTTTGCTCCAACTGGGTCTGTCACAGCTCCCATCACAATTGGAATATCCTTAGTCGCTGATGCCAAGCCTTGTGCAGCGGGTGTAGCAATACCGATTAACACCTGATTTTTATTATTGACTAGGGTCTGACTCATGGTTTGAACCTTGCTCTGGTCAGCTTCACTGTTAAGAAAGTCAATTTGCAAGTTACTACCTTCTGTGTAACCAGACTCTTTTAGGCCAGCCTTGATGCCACGGTAAATGTCATCCAATGCTTCATGGGTGACAAATTGCAAGACCCCTACCTTGACCTTGTCTGTTTGATGCTTCTCAGACGACGGGCGGAGCAACTGACTGCCCACGGCTAGAACAACAAGAGCCAAAAGCCCTCCAAAAATAAATGCTAAGCGTTTGTTTTTCATGATTATCTCCTTTTTATAGTGATGAATTATTGAGGTAGTCTGCGATGGCGGCAACATCCTTATCTCCACGACCAGATAGATTGACAAGAATGGTGTGCTCTGAGCTGAGTGTTGGTGCCAAACGAAATGCGCCAGCTAGAGCATGGGAGCTCTCAATAGCAGGTAAAATCCCTTCTGTTCGAGATAAAAGTAAGAGAGCCTTTACCGCTTCATCGTCGGTTGCTGATTCATAAGATACACGACCAATTTCCTTTAGGTAAGCATGTTCTGGTCCAACACCTGGATAATCTAAGCCTGCTGAAATAGAGTAAACAGGCGAGACTGAACCGTCTTCTTCAAACAACGAGATTGTCTTCATACCGTCAACAATTCCTACACGACCTTTAGTCATTGTTGCAGCGTGATCTGAGGTATCTAAGCCGCGACCTGCCGCTTCTACTCCAACAAGTTGTACCGTTTGATCTGACAAGTAGGCAGAAAAGGCACCGATGGCATTTGAACCACCCCCAACACAAGCAAAAACGTAGTCTGGTAAACGCGCCTCTTTTTCAAGAAATTGCTGGCGTGATTCAAGAGAAATGACTTTTTGAAACTCATGTACAATACTTGGATAAGGGTGAGGACCTACTGCTGATCCTAGGACATAGAAGGCATCAAGGTCAGCCATCCATGCACCAAAAGCGGCATCAACCGCATCTTTCAGCGTCTGTGTTCCAGTTTCCACAGCATGTACTGTCGCCCCCATCATCTCCATCCGAAACACATTAAGACGTTGCCGACGGACATCCTCTGCTCCCATGTAGATATCGCAAGCCATGCCAAATTTTGCCGCTGCCGCTGCAGTGGCTACACCGTGCTGACCAGCTCCTGTTTCTGCAATCACACGTGTTTTACCCATCCGCTTGGCCAGCAATAGTTGCCCAAGCACATTATTTAATTTATGAGAACCTAGGTGATTTAAATCTTCACGCTTCAAATAAATTTTTGCACCACCAAAATGTGTCGTTAAACTGTCCGCATAATAAAGCGGGGTCTCACGTCCTGAATAATCTTTTAGGTAGCTCTGATATTCTGCTAAAAAATCTGGATCATTTTTATAACGGTTAAAAACCTGTTCTAACTCATCCAATAAAACCTGAATAGGCTCTGGTACAAAAGAGCCGCCAAATTGTCCAAAGTAACCTGTTGTCATCTTTTTTCTCTCCTTTTGTCATCGATTTAACCAAACGGTACCTTTTTAGTCAAATCTTAGTTTTTTCCAACAACGCAAAAGCCCCCACGCAAATCTATTGCGTGAGGGCGTTAAATCAGCTTTAACACGGTGCCACCTCAGTTGAAGACTTTTGTATAGCAAAAAAGCTATGGCGTCATCATCTCAATCTCCTCTAACAAGGAGTTGCACGGTAAGGGGTGCACACCGAATTCACATTGTTTAGAATTCTAATAAAACCTCAGCCCATTTCATCCCTGCCTACTACTGACTCGCAATAACCGTCAGCTCCCTGAAAGTAGTGATAGAGAGTACTTCTTCTGATTGATAATTAGTTTATCATACTTTGAAAAGGCTGTCAATAGCAAATATTATTTTTTTATTTGGTCTGTCATACAGCCAAATCAGCATAATAAAAGAGGGCAGGAGAGAGTGTCACGATGGTTTAATTTCCAACACGTTTCATCAGTTGCACTAAAGCATAGCCAAGTGCCATGCCAACTAAACTTTGTAGGCTGTTGCTAACAACTGTTGTCAGCGCCGTTCCCACATTGGTCATCACCGTTTCAGCGATAAAATAAGTAGCGACCATCACAAGGACGGATAAAATCAGACCAAGTAGGCGTTTCTTGCCTGTCCATCCAGCCAGATAGCCTTGTGCCCCGTGTGCAATCAGGCTGACCAGCATGTACTGGGGATAGCCTGAGAGGAGGTCAATCAGAAAACCAGCCAGAGCACCGACAGCTGCCCCTTCTTTCTTGCCCAAATAAAAGGCTGCAAAGTAAATCCCCACATCAAGAAGAGTGAAGAACCCCAGTGCCATGCTGAACTGAAAGACTTTACCTAAGACAAGGGTCAAGGCAGTGATAATGGCAAGCAGGGTCAAAGTTTTGATCTTAGTTTTTGTCATATTGAATCACTCCGTAATCATCAGATTGTTGAATAGCCTTATGGACAAAGGCCTTGGCGGCACGAACCGCCTCTAAGGGTGACTGGCCAGCCACCAGTTGACTAGCGATACTAGACGCAAAGGTACAGCCCGCACCGATATTATTGCTCTCAAGCACAGGGCTCTCAAGCACTGTCAAGGTGTCACCATCATAAAAGACATCGCTAGCGAACGCTTGGCTCAAGCGATTGCCTCCTTTGATCACCACATATTTCGCCCCCAAAGCGTGAAGCGTCTTAGCGGCCTCCTGCATGTCTTCTAGGTTCTTGATCGATTTTCGGGTCAATAGCTCAGCTTCTACCAGATTTGGGGTGATGATGGTGACATAGGGGAAAAACTTTAGCAGTTCATCCCGCAGAGCAGAGACCTCAACATCGTGCGTTTCCTTGCAAACCAGCACCGGATCTAGCACCACTGGAATATCTTGATGAGCTTTGACAAACTCAAGTGCCTGCTCAGCGATGGACACATTTGGCAAAAGCCCTAGTTTTATGGCCGAAAAAGGAACAGTGGACAGGCTCTTGAGTTGATGAGCAAAGACCTGCTCGTCAGTCGCAAAAACCTCAAAACCTTCATCCGTCAGGGCGGTCAGGCAGGTCACCGCCACAAAACCGTGGTAGCCATGAACCGTGTAGGTAGTCAAGTCAGCATAGAGACCGCCCCCACTAAAGATGTCATTGCCCGAGAGGGCGAGAATGTACGTCGTCGTCATAAGAAATCTCCTTTAAGTAGAGACCACCAGGACCAGCTGTCGGACCAGCCAACTGGCGATTTTTGCTATCGAGAACGGTCTTTATCTGGCTAATAGGAAAGCGACCGTTCCCGATCTTAAGCAGTGTACCAACCATGTTACGGACCTGCTTGTAGAGGAAGCCGTTACCAGTAAAGGTAAAGGTATAGAGGTGCTTAGTTGCATCATAGGTCACGCTAGCTGCCGTGATGGTTCTGACCTTATTAGCCACACTGGTTCCACTAGCGGTAAAACCAGTAAAATCATGGGTGCCGATTAAATCCTTGATGGCTTCCTGCATAGGAGCTAGCTCGACTGGATAAGGATAGGCTGTTGTCAAATGTCTCAACATAGGATTCTTGGGGCGACCAACATCGACCAAAAACTCATAGGTCTTATGATGCTTGGCATAGCGGCAGTGAAAGTCGTCCGCCACCTGCTCAACCCTGACCACGGCGATATCCTCAGGAGACTGGGTGTCCAGCGCAAAGCGAAGCTTTTCTACCTCCCGTGCCTCAGGCAGGTCAAAATGGATGACCTGACCGTAAGCGTGGACACCCGCATCCGTCCGACCAGCCCCATGGACAGTCACGGGTTGACCACTGTTGAGCTTGGTCAAGGTCTTCTCTAGTTCCTCTTGAACACTTCTCGCTTGTGGCTGGCGTTGAAACCCCGAAAAATGCGTTCCATCATAAGCAATGGTTACCTTGTATCGTGTCATGGGTAACATTATAGCATGGCTGACCATGATTTTCAACGTCGGAATAAGATTTCTTAAGAAAAGCTGCTTAAACATCTGAATAAAAAACTAGACTGGCTCATGACCAATCTAGTTTTTATTAACTTATCTAGCTCGTCTTCTCAGTCCGGCTAAGCCTAAGGCTGATAGGAGGGCTGTTGCGCCGATAGCGGCTAGAGCTGTGTGGGCATCTCCTGTTGCAGGGAGTACATTCTTACCTGCTATCGCTGAGGCTGGTGCTGAACCTACAGGAGCTGTAGCTGGTCGGCTTATGTTGCCATGGATAGGAGCGTCTCCACCTTGGTGAGGAGCTTGCGGAGCAGTAGCTGATGGTGTCTTATAAATAATACCATACTCACTGAAGTGCTCTGCGGTGAATTTGGCATAGCGCTTGCCATCACGAGTCACTGTTGTGAATGACAGGCTTTGGCTCTGGTCACTATTTGGTAGGTAAACCACTTGAGCGACATCTTTGCCGTCATCAATCGGCAGGTAAACGTCAACCGGAGCAGTTGACTTGGTGACATTACCATCCTTGTCGACCAGCTCGATATCAAAGAGATCGTAGTCGGTACCTTTGAGGATAGCTGGCGTTTCAGGGTTGTCAGTTTCTTTGTGGAAGACCACTCTCAAGCCTGCCACCTTGGCATCCGCTGATTGAACCTCTGCGATGATACCTGAGTCAGTTTGAGGGTTGACGTCAGTAATTTGACGCGGTGGTTGTGTGGTGTCAGGTTTGGTTGTGTTGTCACCTTGATTAGTATCAGCGCTACCACCTGCGTCGGTACCGCCACCTTCGTCAGCACCTGCATTAACACCTTCATCGGTACCTACGTTGCCATTTTGGTCGAAACTCTCATCATCGGACTGGTCATCTGAATCTGAGCTGCCTTGGTTACCACCATTATCCTGGTCATCACCTGAAGTTGGGTTGGTATCAGCTGAATCACCTGGTGTGCCTGAATCTTGACCTGTATTATCTGATGGATTGCCTGAATCTGAACGACCTTGGTCAGCGTCCGCAGCATCACCTGCGTTGGTATCGGTGCTACTGTCTTCGTTGGTACCGGCGTTGTCGCCTTGGCTGTCATCATTAGCCTGGTCACCATCTGGGGTTGTGTTTGAATCAGCTGAACCGCCTTGGTCTGCACCGGTGTGTTCGCCTTGGTCAGTACCTGAAGTGTCACCTTCATTGGTATCGGTGTTACCACCTTCGTCAGTATCTACATCACCTGGCTGACTATTAGAATCTGAACTGCCTTGGTCGGCGCCAGTATCGCCACCTTGGTCAGAACTTGCATCATCGGACTGGTCGTCAGTATTTGAGCCATCTTGGCTACCATCATTATCTTGGTCACCACCTGGGGTTGTATTGGTATCAGCTGAATCACCTGGGGTGCCTGGATTTTGACCTGTTTCGCCTGACGGATTGCCAGAGTCTGAATCATCATGGTCTGAGTTGGTCTTACCTTCTTGGTCTGCACCAGTATCCCCACCTTGCCCGGAACTTGAATCATCGGACTGGTCGTCAGAATCTGAGCTGTCTTGGCTATCACCATTAGCCTGATCACCACCTGGGGTGGTGTTTGAATCAGTTGAATCGCCTGGTGTGCCTGGATTTTGACCTGCATCACCTGACGGATTGCCAGAATTTGACTCATCCTGGCTACCGCCATCAATCGGTGCATGTTCTACCATGACCGAACGGGCTAAGAGAGCCACTGCTGTCCCGCTTGCTTCATCAGTCTGATAAGTCACCACCCGAACAGGACCTGCTACTTGTTGTGGTGGTAACGTTAGCCGAACAATACCCGTTGCTTCATGTTCAAGACGACTTGTTCCGCTCACTACAATACCATCAGCTGTTTGTTGAATCCGTATTGGTTCTGCTTGCTCTGGCAATAAAACCTCAACAGTCGTCCACTCTCCAGTAGGCAATGTCACATCAAAATAAGTCGCTTGAGCACCGATATCTTCTAAAGTGGCTGGGTAAGATTGCTCCAGCGGCGACTTCAAGATGACAAATTTATCTAAGGAAATCTTATGACGACTGTTGTTGATTGATTCTGGTGCAACTGTTAGTGCTATCGTATGCTCGCCGTCTGATAAGTTTCTGTACTCGCCGATTAGCACACTTTTTTCGGTGTCGCCAGACGCTTTATTAAATAGCAGAGGCGCAACAGCTTGACCATCTATGGTCACCGTCGCTTTCCCAAGGGCCGTTGATTTCAGCCCAAAAATCTGAATTCCTGTGCCTGTAAAGGTCAGAGTAGCAGTACGGTCTGCTTCTGAACGTTGGCTACCCGTGATGTCAGCGTATTTCTCCGTGCCACCATAAAGAACATTATCAGACCAGTTACCAAAGACAGAACCGTAAGTAACTCTCGGATCTCTATCGT
Source organism: Streptococcus sp. E29BA (assembly GCF_041807805.1). Lineage (NCBI taxonomy): Bacteria > Bacillati > Bacillota > Bacilli > Lactobacillales > Streptococcaceae > Streptococcus > Streptococcus sp. E29BA. The sequence goes on along the minus strand of NZ_JBGTZA010000007.1, from coordinate 54,850 downwards.
CTAAGACTTCAGAACTTCCGGAATTCTCCGTCAACACACGGAAATAGTCTAGAGAAATCTTATTCCGCTCATTTGTACGTGTAGCAGGTCTGTTATCAATGACCAGTTTCAACTCATGCGCACCATCTGTTAGACCGTCAATTTGCCCAATAAGAACACCCTTTTGAACACCGCTCGTTCCATAGAAATCCAGCTCTCCACGAGCTTCGTTATCAACGTAGACCAGAGCCTTACCAAGTCCACTGTGTTTCAACCCATAGACTTGGATACCAGTGCCAACAAATGGGACGATGACTGTTCGGTCAGCCTCTGACACCTGACGACCTGTCAAATCACCAAATTTTTCCGTACCGCCGTAAAGGCTATTGTCCGCCCAGTTGCCAAAAATGGCCCCGTAGCGTATACTGCTGTCTCGGTCATCCAAAATAAGTTTGACATCGGCGATATTGGCTGGATCAGACCAAGCTGTGCTCAAGGTATCCGATAAGACAGCTTGTACACGATAAGCATAATGATGGCTTGGCAAAACTCTTGTATCACGATAAATCGGATCAACCGTAGTAAATGTTTTTGTATCAGCTACCCGACCCGCTTCATCTCTTGCCACACGTTCAATACGATAGTAGGTAGCCTTATCAATAGGTGAAAAAATCAACTTAGCCTGACCTTCACCAGTTCTCTCCGCCCGCAAGTCAGTGATACGTCCCAAAACATCACGGATAAACACCACATCACCTGCTGTTGTCTCGATTTCAATGCGATCCGCCTGAACACGTCGGAAACTTGCTGGCAGACCATTGATGGTCACTGTGGCCGTTTCGATACGTGGGTAATCAATCTGAAGTTTACCCCCTGATTTTGCTTGTAAGGTCAAGTGGGTCAGGTTTTTCTCCTGCCAGGCCATGGCTACCTCAACATTGCCACGCGCCACTAAACCTGAAACTTGTCCTGTTTTCCAAGCATCTGGAAGAGCTGCTAATGGGGCAATATAGCCTGTGTGAGATTGCAACAGCATTTCCGTAATACCTGATGTCGCACCAAAATTGCCATCAATTTGGAATGGCGTATGAGTGTCCCATAGGTTAGTAAGGGTTGAGCCACGCAATTGCTCTGCCAGTAAGCGATGCGCACGGTTACCATCTAACAAACGCGCCCAGAGGTTAATCTTATTGGCTTTCGACCAGCCCGTTCCTCCGTCACCACGCGCGTTCAGAGTTGCTTTTGCAGCCTCAAGATAGTCTGGTTGGTCCTTGCTAAACAGGGTACCTGGGAACAAACCAACAAGCTCTGACACATGACGGTGATTGGCCTGAACCCCCTCTCCTGTAAAGGCAGGCGTGTCTTCCTCGTACCATTCTTTGATACGGCCAGCATTATTGATATGAAGAGGTTTCAGCTTATCAAATTTGACTTTAATCTCCTTGACAAATTCGGCATCCTTACCTAAAATCTCAGCGGCCTCCATGTAATCATGGAAGAGTTGCCAAATCAGTGATTGGTCAAAGGTATTGCCGATAGAAATGCTACCGTGCTCAGGTGAATAAGATGGCGATGACACATAACGATCGCTAGCCTGATCATAGTGAAGAAAACTATTCCAGAACTTGGCAGTCTCTTTGAGCATTGGATAGATTTTCCGTTCCAGATAGTCTTTATCCTGCGTGAATTTATAGTAATCATAAACATTCTGCATAATCCACGCATTTGATGCCGGTGACCAGCCCCAGTAGTAGTTCCATCCCGGTGTTGTCCAACCAAACGGCGTTGCTTGAGTATGGGCTAACCAGCCATTTTCCTCCCCATCTCGGGACTCGATACCACCATATTCCTTCGCAGCAATACGACCATAGTAACGCATATCATCAATATAGTTGATCAATGGCAAAGCGGTCTCTGCTATATTGGTGCTATAAACCGGCCAGTAATTCATCTGGAGGTTCACATTGAGGTGATAGTCAGAGTTCCAAGACGGATTATCCACCGCATTCCAGACCCCTTGCAGGTTGGCAGGCAAGGCATTGAGGCGATCGCGCGATGACGTAATCATCAGATAACGACCATACTGGAAGAATAATTCCTCTAGCTCTTGCCCAGTCTCTGGTCTGTAATCGCGCAACAGACGGTCTGTTGACGCTGTCATCTCTTTGTCTGTCAAATTCAGTTTAACACGGTCGAACAGGGTTTTGTAATCAGCTACATGCGTTTCCTTCAGCTGCTCATAGGTTTTTTGCTTGGCTTTGGCAACAATTGCCTTGACCTCACTGACAACATTGGCATCTGGTCTACGATAATTGGTCTTAGGATTTTGTGCAAAATCTGTTTTTGCCGTCAGCAGCAAGGTGGCGTAGCTAGCCCCACGAACTGATAATTTATCTTCATGACGCGTTAATTCACCGTCCGTATCAACACTCAGAAACGATGCAAACCTCATTTTGTTGTTGGTCACTTCTCCAGACAAGAGAATCCCCTCATCGCTATAGGTTACCTCTCCAGTCTTATAGGAAGACCGTTTGTTTTCGTCGTAAGTCGTTTGATTTTTCAACCAATCTGTCGTTAAACGCATTGACACCTCAAAATCCAGAGATTTCTCTCCCTCTTTGGTGAGATGAGTCACTGTAACGTCATCAGGAAAACTCGAAAAATGTTCACGACTAAAGGTTGTGTCTGCCTGCTTATAGCTGGTACGACTAATCGCTGTCTTGATGTCCAAATCACGGTGGTAGTCGGTCACACTATCCAATGTTTTTTCTTGATTGGTAAAATCGATAAAGACATCACCAAACGCCAAATAGCGCCCGTACTGCTCATCGTAGGGACCTTTGAGATGGGTTTCTGCCAACCGCTTGGCCGTCGTCAAATCACCTTTTTCTAACGCCTCTCGAATTTGCGGCAGGTACTCATGTTTATTGGCTAAATTTCCACCGTTATAGGTCGCATCATCAGGAGTCGGACCTCCAGACCACAAGGTTTTCTCATTAAACTGGATTTTCTCCGCCCCAACAAGTCCGAAAATCTTAGCACCCATTTCGCCATTACCAATCGGCAAAGCCTCGCTCTCCCATCCTTGATAAGTCGTCGCTGCAGGCCGCTCATAATGGAGCGTGTAAGAATTTGAATCGACGACCTCAGGTTGCACCTGTACCGACTCAGTAGCCGGCTCTTCTTTATTGTCAAGGTCAATAGCTGGCGCTTCGCTCCTACTTTCAGCTTCAGCAGAATGTGATGCATCAGCTCTGCCAGCAGGAACGGGGTCAGTAGTCACAGAACCAGATTCATCGGCTTGCACTGTCATTTGACCAAATAAACTTGTCCCAATGATAACTGAACAAACACCTATACCCAGTTTTCGGATACTAAAATGACTCTTTTTTGAAAAAAGATGTTGTCTCACAAAAAGCCTCCTTGAAATCGTTTTTTATTTATATAATAACCTGTTTTATGGTTTTTTGCAAGCATTTTTTGAATTCTTTTACTAAATTTTTACAATAAAAATCATGACCACCCGTCTAACGGGTGGTTTGAACAGGGGCTATAAGCCCACATCACCAGCCAGCGCCTATGCTGCTTTCTTTCACGTTGTTCAAGCCTCACTGCTCTTGACTCGTCACAAACCTCTCAAAGAGGTGTTGGTATTACTTGCCATTATCCCTAAAAGGATCTTCGTATTCTTTCACACTCAGTTTATCAAGTGATATATCATGCTTTTCCTGTTCTTGAATATATTTCTTTATAGTGGCTTCATTAAGACCGACTGTGCTCACATAATAACCCTCTGCCCAAAAATGACGATTCCAAAACTTATATTTGAGATTGGCGTGCTTGTCAAACATCATGAGAGCACTTTTCCCTTTCAAATAGCCCATGAAACTGGAAACACTAACTTTAGGGGGAATGCTGACCAACATATGAACATGATCTGGCATCAGATGTCACTCAATAATCTCTACACCTTTATAACTGCATAAACGCCGAAAAATCTCTCCTAAACTACTTCGATATTGATTATAAATGACTTTTCGTCTATACTTAGGGGTGAACACAATGTGATATTTACAATTCCACTTTGTGTGTGATAAACTATGTGCTTTTTGAGCCATATTTTTCTCCTTTCGCTCTACAATAGGCTTGAGCACCTTTATTGTATCGCGTTTGAAGTTTTTTTTTTGGTATAACCTGCGATGCGCACCCGCATAGCGGGTGGTTGTTTGTTTCGCTCCGTAGGTGCGAAACGGACTTAAAGTCACATAATCAAAAAACTAGACTGGCTCATGGCCAATCTAGTTTTTATTAGCTTATCTAGCTCGTCTTCTCAGTCCGGCTAAGCCTAGAGCTGATAGGAGGGCTGTTGCGCCGACAGCAGCTAGAGCTGTGTGGGCATCGCCTGTTGCAGGGAGTCCCTTCTTACTTGCTGGTGCTGAAGCTACAGGAGCTACTGATTGGCTTGCCACCNCGCCTGTTGCAGGGAGTCCCTTCTTACTTGCTGGTGCTGAAGCTACAGGAGCTACTGATTGGCTTGCCACCTTAACAAGCTTAGCAACTTCTGCCTTGATGGCTTCGAGTTCAGCTTCAGTTTCTGCGAAGGCTACCTTGACAGCCAAATCACCTTTTTGCTCGTCAGTCAAGTTAGATGCATCGATTGCTTTAAGCAAATCGGTCGCCAATTTATCCTTGTCCACAGGTTTATTTGGTGTATTACCAGTGTCTGGTGTGTTGCCACCTTGACCAGGGGTTCCTGGAGTCGGAACATGGTCTGGATCTGGAACCGGTGTTGATTGTGGCTCATAAACAATACCATACTCACTGAAGTGCTCTGCGGTGAACTTAGCATAGCGCTTGCCATCACGAGTTATTGTTGTGAATGGCAGAGCATGGCTCTGGTCACTATTTGGTAGGTAAACCACCTGAGCGACGTCTTTACCGTCATCAATCGGCAGGTAAACGTCAACCGGAGCAGCTGGTTTGGTGACATTACCATCCTTGTCGACCAGCTCGATGTCAAAGAGGTCGTAGTCGGTACCTTTGAGGATGGCTGGTGTTTCCGGGTTGTCAGTCTCTTTGTGGAAGACCACGCTCAAGCCTGCCACCTTGGCATCCGCTGTTTGAACCTCTGCGATGATACCTGAGTCAGTTTGAGGGTTGACGTCAGTAATTTGACGCGGTGGTTGTGTGGTGTCAGGTTTGGTTGTGTTGACACCTGCATCGGCACCGGTGTTACCGCCTGCGTTAGTATCAGTGTTGCCACTTTCATTGGTATCAGCGTTGGTATCTGCATCGCTTTCATTGTTGTCTGTGTTGACACCTGCATCGGCACCGGTGTTTCCGCCTTCGTTGGTATCAGTGTTACCACCTTGGTCAGCGCCGGTGTTGCCGTCTTCGTCGGTACCTACGTTGCCATTTTGGTCGAAACTCTCATCATCGGACTGGTCATCTGAATCTGAGCCAACTTGGTCACCACCATTATCTTGGGTACCATCTGGGGTTGTATTGGTATCAGCTGAATCACCCGGTGTGCCTGAATCTTGACTCTCATCGCCTGACTGATTATCAACATCTGAATTTCCTTGTTCTTCTCCGTCGGCTGGAGATGTTCCCTCATCCGTGTCTGTATCAGGTTTTTCAACTTTTTGAAGTTGGTCGAGGACAGTTGCGAGGTGGTTGATTTGGTTTTGTGTCAACAAGTTCTGAGCGGTCAGAGTAGCAAATGTTTTCTCAAGACCTGCAATCTGCTCATCATCTTCTCCAAGTCTTTCCTTGGCTACAGCCAAGGCAGTTGTCCAAGGGGTCAAATCGTCTGGTTGATTCCTTGGGACAACCAAGCCAAGCTTAAATTCTGCAGCGGAGACAAACTTATTATTTTCGCTCTCACGGTTTCCGTAGGTTTCGGTAGCTGTAAAGATAATCTGCTTGGTCAAAATTTCACGACCAAAGTCTACTCGTTTGGTTCGACTATCATTTGTCCAATCGGCAATAGCAAAGTTGTGACGTTCACCAGAGCTATCCACAATAACGAGATTACCTGCTTTGACACGACCGTTAGCCCCACCAGGACGTGGCACATAATCCAAATGAGTCACTGCAATCGGCTCTTTCAGTGTCACCGTTGCGGGCTGACCAAAGCCACTACCGTTCCAAGCTGAGTGCCAGATGGTACCTGGGTTGCCATCAAATGCCTTCCAGAGGTTCTCATTTTGACCTGGTTGCTCGCTAGCCACCGCAGACTCAATAGCCTGTGTTGATACCGCCACTTTGTGACTGACCAGACCTGCTTGGGCGCGAGCTGCTTGGGCAATTAAGCTTTGTGCTTCTTCAACGCTCAGCCCTTGACCCAAAGCAGCCATCAAGCTGACAACAGCATCCTTATAAGGCACCAAGGTTTCTTTGGTATAAGTCTCATCTGTTACTGGCAAATGACGTTTGATAGCCTCATCCAAGATTAAATCAGCGGTCACTTCGATTTCCTCAATACGTAGGTTATCCAGAATGAAGTCATTGTAACCACGGAAGTTGGCATTACCACCAGATTCACCCTTGGTATCGCCACCTCGAGCTGTTGAGAAGATACCAATCCAACTCTGACCTGAATCGCTACCGTTAATCACATAGCTGGCTCGACCAGCACGATCGCTGTTTTCCCAAGTATTTTTCAATGGGTGAAGGGTCAGCTGGTCTGGACTACGGTACTCACCCTCACCGATAGCAAAGGCATAGGCATCATCAGAACCTGCTTCGTAGTCAAAGCTGACACGATAGGTCTTACCTGCTTCAAAGGCAAAGTTCTGTGGAATAGTTTGGTAAACCAGACGACCACGTCCAACAAGACCATTGGTCTTCAGAGACCAGTTGCCATCAATCACATCAGAAATTTTCTTGCCATTCCAGCCACGTTGAGTATAAGGTTCATTCTTTTCAGAGAGGTGGGTACGGTTGTCCTCAACACCTTCAATACCACCGATAACAAATGGGAAAATTCCTTGTGGCACATGCTCAAAGTCTTGGAAGAAGACCTTGGTCTTGCTGAAATCATGTTCACTACCGTACATGCTTGAATTGTTTTCAAAGACACGCACCTCATCAAAGTAAACCTTACCTTCGCTGGCTTCATTTTCACCCTTACGAGTCAAAGTGAGTGTGACGTTTGACACATCATCACCTGTGGTGAAGAAAACATAAAGGTTTTGGAAGTAACTCTTATTGTCAACGGTCGCATTTCGCTCCAGAGTGTTGTGAGCATAGGCTTTAACATAGTTCAGAGCAATGGACTGATTGGTCTGATTGCTGATCACTTTGTCGCCTGTATTGACCGTCAGAATCGCATCTGAGGTGCTACGGTTATCAACGCCGACATAGACCGCATAGGCTGTATTTGGTTTAAGATTAGTCAAGCGTTGAGAAACAGTAACATCGCTGGTGCTTGATGACAAAGCCAGCATTGGGTTGTCCCCTTGAGACCGCTCGATTTGCGCTTTGCTGCTATCGCTCACTGTCCACGGAGACAGACTGCCACTGTTGAACCCTTGATCAACAATGTGCATGCCCTCGCTCCACTTAACGTCCTTGTTGGTCTGCGGACTGCGGTAAAGGACATAAGCTGTGTTGGCTGGCACATCAATGGTTACACGCCCATTTTGCACAGTCAAACGTTGCTCGTCAACCTTACCTGTATCAGTCAGTTTGTAAAGGTAGAGGTCGCCAGATTGCCAATCAGCTGGTAGCTCCCATGACGTTGCCCCTGCTTGAGTGTTGAAGTAGTAGAATTTCTTATCTGAGTCAGCTAAAGCACGACCATTAGCATCCCAATCCCACGGCATCAAGTAAGCTGAGCCATCATAGATGACACGACCATCTAAGGTCATGGTCCGCTCACGGTAGCCTGCGGCGTTGACATCATTGGACTTACGAGCAATCACCAGCTGACGGTTGTTGTCATCTTTGAGCTTAATCTCCATCTCAGGTATCCAACGATACTGTTCACCATTATCAGACATCGTTACTGGCGTGCCATTTGTCCAGTTGGTCACCTTGAAGTGCTGGATAAATTTCGTTGGAATATTATTCTTGAAGAGATTGGTCATATAGCCCAGATAGTCGCTACGACCTTGCCAGCCTTCAAAGTCCTTCATGTCATAGCCACCCAGAAGTGGGTTGATGGCAGCACCACCATAGCTTGGATAGTTTCCGACCCACGAATCTTTTTGATGGTTTCGAATAAAGCGAACGATGTTACTATTAATCCCTTTCAAGCTGTAGCCACCGTAGGTCAAATCAGATGCCCAGTGTTGAAAGGTGGAGTCATATTCACCAGCGTAGCCCCACTCGTAGGCTGCTCGCCAACCATTCTCGTTAATCTCTCTGGACAGCATGTGAGTTGCCCAAGCAGAATCGTTTCCTGCTTGGCCATTGCCCCAAACATCGACATAGATAAAGTCCAGACCGTCACCCAAGGCATCACGCAAGTCCTTGAAGCGATCGAAACGGCCATGAGCCATGTCGTACTCAGAGTTGATGTTAATCCCTTGGTCAATCCAGTTCCAGCCGTAGTTATACGAGCCATCAGCGTTTTTGCGCAGGCGCTCTGGAATGAAATATTTAGACTCAGGGTAGGTCTCAGAAGCATTGACATGGATACCCAGTTTAGCCCCGTATGGACGAGCTTTCTCAATCAAGGTTTTGAAATCCTCGACACCACCGATACGACGACCCACATCAGCATAATTCAGGTGACCTGAGTCATGCCCTTCACTACCGTAACCTTTGAGCAGGATAGATTGCCCCAAGCCATCCGTATGGAGGGTGATTTTTTTGATACCATCCAAGGTCATCAAGAATGGGTTTTGAGCCTGTGAACCGAAGTTCATAGCGATACGGTATGCCACCAAGTCAGGCACACTTTCAGCCCCTTTCGGATTATTCATGATGTCACGGTAAGCAATAGCACCGTCCTGCCAGTCCACGCGTCCGTCATCATTTTTATCTCTCGTGATAACGACCTTAGCACTCGGCAGAACGAAAGTCCGTTGGTCATAAACCTTGTTTTGGAAAGCCCGTTGATAAATAAATGGTGAACTTTGAATACCGATAAAGTTTTCGCCATTGGCTGAGAATTTATTAACTGTTAATCGGGTAAAATCGTTGGCGCCTCCGCCATAATTATGCTGAGAGTTGCTCCAGACACCTGCTGCCAGTTTATTGTTAGATACAAAACCATACATATAGCCACGAGTAGCCATGTCTCCCATGCTTCTCGTTACTGCCACCTCTTCGTCACCGTTACGATGAGTATTGGTTGACATGCGAGCGCCATTAAACTTGGCATCGCTATCGGCACTAGACACGGAAATTAGATGACTACCTGGAAGTTCAATGGTGCTAATCAGCTTTTTAACATCATCAATTTCTTGACCTGCTACCACGTTGTTGTGATTGGTAATCTCAGTCACATCGTAGTGGAGTTCATTACCAACTACCTTCAATTGAAGTTTGATAGTAGCATTGATACTGTTAGCGTCTGAACGTGCCGTGAGGGTATAAAGGACAGTGGTATCGTCAATTTTTTGGAAATTAACCGTTGGGTCAAGTTCAATGCCATTGATTTTAACTTTGTTGTTAGCGATGACTTGACCTGGTAGTGTATCTGTACCAAGCGTATATTCCCGCACCCGTGGGAAGGCTGTATCAATTTTAACAGCCATTTCTGCTGAATGAATCGTGTCATAAGTGTACTGGCTGTCATCTACTTGAGTGCCAGTAACAGTAGGGTTTGGTTGGGTATTGGTTTGAACACCTTCTTGATTATCTGTCTTGACATCAACTGTAGTCACTTGATCGTTGAAACGACCTGCCTTGAGGGCAATACGCTTGTTGTTGCGCAGTGCTGTCATGACCTCCGTCGGAATGGTCAAAGTATCAAAAGCCTTATTGCCGTTGACTGTCGCATTGAGCTGACCATCATGTTTCAAACTGATTATCAATTCATTGGTGCTACCTTTAGTTGGTGATGCCATACTACGAGTAGTTAACCAAGCACCACGTTGACCAGACGCCTTGTATTCCCAGAACCAGCCGCCAGCATTGTCATAACCGACAAAGATGTGGTTGCTATTATCTTGGTGATTGAGGAAAACGCCAAAGCGCCCTGCACCAGGTTCAGACTGCTCAACAAACGTCAAATTGACAGTGGCGTTACCTTCCTCGCTGACTGCTAAACCTTCTTTGACAAACAGAGCTGCATTATTACCATTATCATTTTGAGCAGATGGGGTCAAAGTATTGTAACGAACTCCCTCTGCTTCCTTGACCGTAACAGTACCTGGCACAGTTGATGCAGGTGTCCATTCAATGGTTTTTTGAGAAGCTGCACGCGCTGTTCCTACTGCTGGACTATTTGATATTTCTGGGGCAATAGCAGAGCTGGCAACCGGTTGACTGCCTTCCGTCTCGGTGACAGTAGGCGTCACGGCACTAGTTTCCTCACCGACTGGCTTCAGACTTTCTGCCTCAGAAAGGTCAGACAGATTGTTTGCTGTCGGCTGAACCGTCCCCTCATCAGTTTCTTTGTCCGGTTCTGCTACTGCCAAACCAGTGTCCGCTGTTGAATCGACAGCTCCACTTGTTTCAGCAGCTTCAACAGTCTGTCCAGACAAAAAACTCAGTCCGATAATCACCGAGCAAACACCCACGCTCAGTTTACGGATACTGAAATGACTTTTTTTCGAAAATAGGTCTTTTCCCATTTTTTCCTCCTCCCAAAAGTTACACCTTGGTGTAATCGTTTTCTATACATCTATATAATAAACTATTTCTGTATAAAATGCAAGCGTTTTTTAGAAAAGGAGGCAACATCAACGGACACGTTTCTCCTCTCTTTGCAATCCACCCTACATCTCCCATCGCTAGAGACGAAGGAACGACTGGTCTTGCTACCAACTATGTCAGCCCTATAAGCTGTTATGAAAATCGTTGTTCTAAACAAAAAATGCCAGAGCCAAGCTCCAGCACTTACTAATTTTTTTGATGTTATTTGGTCGACTGACGTTTTTTGATGCCGTGATTAAGCACAATCTCTTTTTCTTCCAGTTCTTCCTTGTTCATGATTTTGGTCAACATACGCATGGCAACAGCACCCAAATCATAAATCGGCTGGCTAATTGACGTCAAGTTAGGACGAGTGTAATTAACAACTGTTGAATCATTACTTGTGATAATTTCAAAATCTTCAGGAACATGTTTACCAGCTGCGAAAAGACCATTCAACAGACCTGCAGCCAATTCATCCTCGGCAACATAAGCTGCAGTTGCCCCTGAGTTAATCAAGCGCTGTGCCAGTGCAAAGCCATCTTCGTAGCGGTATTTGGCTTCAAATACTAGACCCTCGTTAAAGGTTAGCTTATTCTTTTTAAGACCCTCCTTATAGCCAGTCAAACGCACTTTGCCATTAATATCATCAATCAGAGGACCTGACACAAAGGCAATCTTATCATGATTTGCCGCCAGCATATCCAACACATCCATCACCGCTTCCCTATAGTCGATATTGACACTTGGTAACTGATGCTCCAAATCAACTGTCCCTGCCAATACAATAGGCGTCCGTGAACGTGAGAACTCTGAACGAATCTTATCCGTTAAATGGTGACCCATAAAAATAATCCCATCAACTTGTTTAGCAAACAAGGTGTTGACCACGTCAATTTCCTTATCTTGGTCTTCGTCGCTTGAGGTCAGCACGATGTTGTATTTGTACATGGCAGCGATGTCATCAATCCCTTTTGCCAAAGTCGCAAAGTAACTATTGGCAATATTTGGGACAACAACCCCGACTGTTGTCGTTTTTTTGCTGGCTAATCCACGGGCAACGGCATTTGGACGATAGTCCAGACGCTCAATAACACTGAGCACTCGTTGACGGGTGTTTTCTTTGACATTTTTATTGCCGTTAACCACACGGCTAACAGTCGCCATGGATACTCCCGCTTCTCGCGCCACGTCATAGATGGTAATGGTATCATCTGTAGGCATAAATTTTCCTCTCTTTCTGAAAATGTCGTTTTCACTCTTATTCTACCACTTTATGGAAACACTTTCAAGCATAAATATAATTTTTTTGAAAAAAGCTATTGCTTAATCCTTTTTCTGCGATGTGGCAATGAAATATCTGCCCTTTTCATATCACTAAAACTTTAACATCAAGCCCAGCCTTTCTTACTTAGGTAACGATAACTGTCTAAAAAGACTGACCAATAGCCATCAACTTAACTCTAAGCGAGAAGCAAACGACTGCTACACCAGTAAAACAATGGGAACTATTCTCATAAAACCGTTGCTTTTACGACTGCACCAAGAAACAGACACCGATTGATAATCAGGTGCCTGTTTCTAGTGATGTAACGAATAAATAAAGTTCCCCCTACAATCCCAATCGCTCAAAAATGTCATCGACCCGCTTGGTGTAGTAGGCTGGGTTAAAGAGTTCGTCAATCTCGTCTTGGGTGAGTTTTTCGGTGACTTTCTCGTCAGCTTCCAAGAGCGGTTTGAAGTCCACTTGGTTATCCCATGAGTAGGCTGTTTTTGGCTGTACCAAGTCGTAAGCCTCCTCACGCGTCATGCCCTTTTCAATGAGTTTCAACATGACACGTTGGCTATAAATCAAGCCAAAAGTAGAGTTCATGTTGCGAATCATGTTTTCTGGGAAGACCGTCAAATTCTTGACGATATTGCCAAAACGGTTGAGCATGTAGTTGATAAGAATGGTCGTGTCTGGCGTGATAATCCGCTCCGCTGATGAGTGCGAGATATCGCGCTCGTGCCAGAGCGCCACGTTCTCATAAGCCGTGACCATGTGCCCACGAATGACACGCGCAAGCCCTGTCATGTTTTCTGAACCGATGGGGTTGCGTTTGTGAGGCATAGCAGAGCTACCTTTTTGACCCTTGGCAAAGAACTCTTCGACTTCACGTTGCTCCGATTTTTGCAGACCACGGATCTCCGTTGCCATGCGTTCAATCGATGTCGCGATGCCAGCCAGCACTGCAAAGTATTCGGCATGGAGGTCACGAGGTAACACCTGCGTTGAAATTTCTTGCGGGCGGATGCCTAATTTGCCACAAACATATTCTTCGACGAAAGGAGGAATGTTAGCAAAGTTTCCAACAGCACCAGAGATTTTTCCAGCTTCAACACCAGCTGCTGCGCGCTCGAAACGTTCTTGGTTGCGCTTCATTTCGCTGTACCAAGTTGCGAGTTTGAGACCGAAGGTCGTTGGCTCCGCATGCACCCCGTGGGTACGCCCCATCATGATGGTCATCTTGTGCTCACGCGCCTTCTCAGCCACGATATTGGTAAAGGTTTCAAGGTTCCGACGGATAATGTCGTTGGCCTGCTTGTAGAGGTAACCGTAAGCCGTATCAACTACATCCGTCGAGGTCAGCCCATAGTGCACCCACTTGCGCTCCTCGCCCAAGCTCTCTGACACCGCACGGGTGAAGGCCACCACATCGTGACGAGTCTCCTCTTCGATTTCTAAAATACGGTCGATATCAAAGCTCGCATTGGCACGAATCTTCGCCACATCTTCCTTGGGAATCTCACCCAACTCAGCCCATGCTTCGCTAGCGAGGATTTCCACCTCCAGCCAAGCACGGTACTTGTTCTCTTCACTCCAAATGTTCGCCATCTCAGGGCGGGAATAACGTGTTAGCATTTTGTTTGGCTCCTTTATTTCATTTTATAGATTCCAATTTGATTTAAAACATATTCATTTTTCATTTTATCAAAAGGAATTACCCAATCTTCAAATCTTCCCATAAGATTAATTTCAATATTCAAACCATTAGGAGGAATGAAATTATAGTTTAGGTAACTTTGTAAAGCATCATTTCTCCCCCGTTTTACAGATTGTCCTACTTGATTATTAGATATGTTATTTTGAATAACATTTAGAAATAAAAAGAAAATTTCTAATTCATCCGAAATGATAACATTTTTATTAAGTCCCTCTTTATGCCTTATCATTAAGTACAGATACAGTTGTATCATAATCTTGAACGAATATTCAGAATGCGGATCTTGCTTTCTACACAGAATGGCAACATTCATCAGTCTGTTTAAATTATAAATTGAATAGTACGTATTATAGTACCCCACTATATAATTCAAAATATCATCAATATCTTCAATCAGGCATATATCAATCTTGATATCCTCTAAACTTTTAGTACGAATCTCTTCTCTTAGATTTTTTCCTATAAAATTTTGAATCCGATTACTAACACTTCTAAATGATGATTTTACCAGTTCATAAAATTTATTATTTTTCAATTTATATTCCAAAACTCTCCCACACTATCCACATCTTCCCTTAGCACCACCACATGTCCCATTTTGCGGTTGTGCTTTGCTTCTATTTTACCATAGAGGTGGAGGTGGGCGCTAGGGTTTTCTGCAACATAGCTTCTAGCTTGTTCTATGTGTTGGCCGAGGACATTGAGCATGACGGCTGGGGCATGGAGTCTGATAGTTGGCAAAGGTTGACCGAGTACGCCCAAGATATGGGTGTCAAACTGTGAAAAATCACAGGCTTCGATAGAATAATGCCCTGAGTTGTGGGGGCGTGGGGCGATTTCATTGACTAGAATCTCGTCTCCTGCCACAAACATTTCCACACAGAGGGTGCCGAACAAGTTGAGCTGCTCTGCGATTTTGACTGCCATAGCCTGCGCTTCAGCGCTCAAGTCGTCTGAAATACGGGCTGGGACGATGGTTTTTGACAGGATATTGTCGCGGTGGATATTTTCCTGAACAGGAAAGACGGTGACATCTCTGCCATTGCCAGATACGATGACCGAGATTTCCAAGTCAAAATTGACGAACTCCTCCAGGACGCACTCGGCAGAGTTAGCCAGCTTGTTGGCTGCTTCAAGGTCGGCGCGAGAGCGAATGACGACCTGACCGTGTCCATCATAGCCACCCGTGGCAGTTTTGAGGACATAGGTTTTTGAGAAGTCAAGATTTTCCAAATCAAGGCTAGAGGTCACAACCTTGTAAGGTGCCACGGTCACGCCGGTCTTATTGGCCAAGAAATCTTTTTCAAAAATGCGATTTTGAGAAATACGAAGAAGGTCAGTCCCCTGCGGAAGTTGACCTTCTGTTATCACGGCGTCTAACGCATCCGCATCAACATTTTCAAACTCATAGGTCAAGACATCACAGCGCTCTGCCAGTTGGCGAAGAGCCTCTACATCGCTGTAAGGTGCCACAATCACCTCACTCACGCGCGAAGCTGGGCAATCCGCCGCTGGGTCTAGCGTAATGACCTTGTGTCCCATATAGATAGCGGAAATAGCCATCATCTGACCCAGTTGACCGCCTCCGATAATCCCGATAGTTTTAGTTGAGTTCATCGCTCATGGCCTCTGCGAGATTCCTTTGTTCAATAGCAAAGCTGGCTAGTTGGTCTGCGATACCGCTGTCTTCAATGGAGAGGATACGGAGAGCAGTCAAAGCCGCATTGGTTCCTCCCGCTTCTCCTATTGCCATGGTTGCCACAGGCACACCTGCGGGCATCTGAACCATGGAATAGAGGGAATCGAGACCACTGAGGGCACGAGACTTAACAGGCACACCGATAACAGGCAGAGTTGTCTTGGCGGCGACCATGCCAGGTAAGTGAGCTGCCCCCCCAGCACCTGCAATGATGACTTTGATACCACGACCGCGTGCTTCCTCTGCGTGCTTAAACATAAGGTCTGGGGTACGGTGGGCAGAGACGACTTTTTTCTCGTAGGGGACATTGAATTGATCGAGGATTTCAGCAGTTTTTTGCATAGTCGCCCAGTCGGAGCTGGAGCCCATGATAATGGAAATGATTGGTTTCATATTAATGTTCCTTTTTTCTTTTGGTACTTTTCTGAGGTGGTGCGGACGGCAGCGAACCTTTGGTTCCATGCCTAAGTTTTGAGCCTGAGGTCTCAAAACTTCCGAGATGAACAATCACCTGATTGTTCATCTTATTACCACAGCGAAAAGTACCGCTTAGAGCGACCTATGGTCGCTAAGTACTATCGCTTATTTAATGCTTTACTTCCGATGTCTGTTCGATAAAAGAGCCCCTCAGTGTTTTGGTTTGCCAGCTCAGCATAGATTTTTTCCTGCGCTGCTGGGACGGTATCAGCTGTGCTGACTAGCATATAGACGCGTCCGCCGTTGGATAGTAGAGCCCTGCTATTGTCATCAAACTTAGCGCCTGCATAGTAGGTGATAATGTCGCCATTCGTCTTTTCTGGTAGTGGAACACCTTTTTCATAGTCAAGCGGGTAGCCATTAGAAGCGACGACAACGCCAAGGGTTACGCCACCCTCACGCCAAGTGATGGTTGGCTCTTTCTTGTCCAAGATGTCGCTGATGTTTTGGGCAAAATCCGAGGTCAGCCGGGGCAGGATAATCTGGGTCTCGGGATCCCCAAAGCGGGCGTTGAATTCGATGACCTTAGGTCCATCGGTAGTCAAAATCAGACCACAGTAAAGAACGCCAAGATAGGGACGTCCTTCTGCCATCATACCTGCTAGAAGGGGCTTGATGATGGTCTCCACCGACTGTTCAATGACGGACTGAGGCAGGTGGGTAACCGGTGCATAAGCCCCCATGCCACCTGTGTTGGGTCCTGTATCTCCATCGTGAGCCCGCTTATGATCTTGAGCAGTTGGCATGAGGGAGAACTCCTCGCCGTTGACAAAGGCAAAGAGGGAAAACTCCTCGCCATCTAGGAATTCTTCAATGACCACACGTGCACCGGAGTCACCAAATTTATTGTCCAAAAGCATCTCACGCGCCGCCTCGACCGCCTGCTCAATCGTCTCTGCCACGACCACTCCCTTGCCCAGTGCCAGTCCATCTGCCTTAACCACGATAGGGGCGCCCTGTTTTTCGATATAAGCCTTGGCCTCCTCAAAGTCGGCAACGGTACTATAGGCGGCTGTTGGGATGCCGTACTTGGTCATGATAGACTTAGCAAAGTCCTTGGACCACTCCAGCTCTGCTGCTAGACGCGATGCCCCAAAAGCTTTGAGACCTGCTGATTCAAAATCATCCACAATACCCGCCGCCAGTGCATCATCAGGCCCGACAAAGGTCCAAGCGATGTTATTTTTCTTGGCAAAATCAATCAGGGCATAATGTTCGGAAATTCCGAGATTGATCAGTTGTAACCCATCTAGGGTCATGCCATCATTACCTGGCGCAACATAGACCATGTCCACCTGTGGCGATTCTAAAAGTTTCTTAGCAATCGCATGCTCACGTCCGCCAGAACCGATAACCAACAGCTTCATCATTTCTCCTCATTTTTTAAAAAATAGTCAAGTTGTTCGAAAACACACAAGCAAATGCTGTGTGCCTCTCTTAATGCCTAAAATGTCTAATACCCGTAAACACCATTGCGATGCCATGTTTATTGGCGGCGTCAATCGAGTCTTGGTCACGAACGGAGCCACCTGGTTGGATGATGGCCTTGATGCCTGCGGCGGCAATTTCTTCGATATTGTCCGCAAATGGGAAGAAGGCATCTGAAGCAAGGACTGCACTGTCAAGACGGTCTTTAGACTGCTCAATGGCAATGCGAACTGACGCCACACGATTGGTCTGACCAGGTCCGACACCCAGAGTCATGTGGTCGTTGGTGATGATAATCCCATTGGACTTGACATACTTGATGGCCTTCCAAGCAAAGGCTAGAGCCACACGCTCCTGCTCGCTCGGTTGACGCTCGGTCACCACCTGCCAGTCAGCTGGATTTTCCTTGATGACATCTTGGTTTTGCACCAGCATACCGCCGACCACGCCTGTGTATTCAGGCTCGGCTTCGCTGGCATCTTGGGCATCAAAAGGCAGTTCCAGCACGCGCAGATTGGCTTTTTTCTGGAAAATGGCTAGCGCTTCTGCCGAATAGCTAGGAGCGATGATGATTTCTAAGAAAATCGGATGCATCTTCTCCGCTGTCTTCGCATCAACTTCGCGGTTGAGAACAACAATCCCACCAAAGATAGAAACTGGGTCTGCCTCATAACAGTAATCCCAAGCTGTCTCAATATCATCTGCTTGACCGATACCGCAAGGGTTCATGTGCTTGAGAGCAACCACAGTCGGCTGATCCTTGAAATCACGGATAATGCGGATAGCCGCATCGGCATCGCGGATATTATTGAAGGAAAGCTCCTTACCGTTGAGTTGCTTGGCTGACGCGATAGAATACTCTGTCGGAATCGCTGACTGGTAAAAATCTGCAGCCTGTTGAGGATTTTCCCCGTAGCGCATTGGCTGTTTGAGGTCATAAGTGATGGTTAGCTTTTCAGGTTTGGTTTCGCCAACTTGTGCTGTGAAATAGTCCGCAATCAAGGCATCGTAGGCTGCTGTGTGACGGTAAACCTTGGCTGCCAAACGTTGACGGGTCGCATAGGTTGTCTTGCCATCAGCCTTGAGCTCATCCAACACTACCGTATAGTCTGCTGGATCCACAACAACCGTCACGCTGGCGTGATTTTTGGCTGCAGAGCGAAGCATGGATGGGCCACCGATATCAATATTTTCCACCGCCAAATCATAGGTCACGTCTGGGCGCAGAATGGTCCCCTTGAAGGGATAGAGGTTAACTACAACAAGGTCAATCAGACCAATCTCATGCTGGTTGGCTGCCTCCAAATGGCTGTCCAAATCACGACGAGCGAGGAGCCCACCGTGGATTTTTGGATGGAGAGTTTTGACACGACCGTCCATCATTTCAGGGAAGCCTGTCACATCGTCGATGGCAATAGTTGCTACCCCTGCATTATCAAGGGCTGTTTTCGTCCCGCCAGTTGAGATAATCTCCCAACCTTGGGCTGTCAATGCTTGGGCAAACTCGATAATGCCTGCTTTGTCTGATACGCTAATTAAAGCACGTTTAGTCATGGGGTCTCCTTATTTTCTGTTGTATATTCTCTAATGTCAGGCGCCTTATAAGTAGTGATAAAAGCCTCAATCTCTTCTAGATTATCCGAAAAAAGGATTTTGTCTCGATCTGTCTGACTGAGGAAACCTTCCGCTACCATGTGGTCGTACATGGCCTTTAAAGGGTTAAAATAGCCTGTGACATTGTACAAAATACAAGGCCCATCATTTTGGCCAATCCGTGACCATGAGATAACTTCTGTAATTTCTTCTAACGTCCCTGGCCCACCAGGCAGGGCTATAAAAGCATCACCTAAAGCAATCATCTTAGCCTTGCGACTAGGCATATCAGGAACCACAATGAGCTCTGTAAGGTTTGGATGGGCAATTTCACGTTTTTGGAGAAAGGATGGCATGACACCAATCACCTGTCCGCCATTTGTCAAAATCCTGTCGGCCAAAAAGCCCATCAAGCCAACATTACCACCACCATAAACCAGTCGGTGACCTTTGTCAGTCAACCAGTCAGCCAAGGCAACGGTCTTCTTCTGGTAGATGGGACTATCACCACTACTGGCTCCGCAATAAACTGTGATATTCATTCTTTAAATCTCTCTTCTAGTTTTTCTTTATGGGATTGCATGATATCTTCCAAAGACATCTGGTACTTATCCGCTAGAATGAAAATATTATCCAATACATCACCCAATTCTTCCTTGATGTCTGCAAGGTTCTCCTGGTCGCTTTGAATACTTTCATCTGGTCTATCTCGTCCAATTTCACGTTTGCGAATAGCCTGAGCCAACTCACCGACTTCCTCCGTCAAAAAATTGCAGCGAACAAAAGAGTCATATTCGTACCATCCTCGTTTTTTATAAAAAGCACTAACCCATTCTTGATAAATTTTTAAATCCATACAATTTTCCCATTCTATCTCATAAGCTCTATATTCATGTGAAAATTCATACCCTAATTTCTCTGCTAACTCCAAGGAAACCTTGGTATGGGCGTCCCAACTAGGATAAAGCCCTCTGTCTAAACAGATTAATATTAGTTTAGCCGCGACAGCTTTTGCCAGACCCTTTCGCCTAAAACCAGGGTGAGTGTCTATCTCGATTTCAATCCCATTTTTATAAGTTGAGTAAGACGAAGCACCAGCTACCACCTTTCCTTGATAAAGGGCAACAACACCTAGTCCAAGTTGAGCGTAGTGTTGGTCATCATCATAGTTAGCAACCAAATCTTGCGACCATTCTTCAGCCAAACAAGTTTTATATAACTGTTCATCAATCAACTGCAAGTCAAACTCCACTGGCAAACCAGCCACAATTTTTTCTAACTTGTTACGGTCAAATCTGCTATCTTTCTTAGTCGCATAGCGAGTGAAAGCATGCGCTTTTGATCCATACGTTGCTTCTATCAGATCCGACCAACCTTGATGTTGTGGTACAAGAATAATGTCCTTCCCAGAACAAGATTCAATCAGTCCAAGACAAGGTTTACCCGCTAAAAAACCAAAAGAAGTTTGTCTTCCTAGTTTCGCCAAGGCCGATTGGGGATTGTCAGAGTTATCAACCCAGATCTCTCCCATCACTCCCTGCAAACAAGACCAGATGATAGTTTCTTGCCAATCTTGAAATAGAGGAGTGGCTACTGATAAATCTTTTAATCTTTTCATAAGGTGATTGTAACAGATTATCTTATTTCTTTACAACTCCCAACTCTCTCAACACCTCCGGATACAAAGCATACTCCGCCTCGTGTATCCGTGCTTCAAATGTTTCTAAAGTGTCTTCTGGCAAGCGTGGGACGCGGACTTGCTTGATGATTTGACCAGTATCCACACCAGCGTCCACCCAGTGAACCGTCACGCCACTCTCAGCCACGCTAGCCTCCCAAGCGTCCCTAATCCCGTGCGCTCCTGGAAATTCAGGCAGGTAAGCAGGGTGGATATTGATGATGCGACCTTCATAGGTAGAAAGCAAGGTCTCGCCAACAATTTTCATATAGCCAGCCAGAACAACCAAGTCAATCTGGTGCTGGTCCAACAGATCCACAATAGCTTCTTCGTAAGCAACCTTGTTTTCAAATTCTGTGAGTTCAAAGGTATAGCTGGTCACACCCAAATTTTGAGCACGTTCCAACACATAGGCTCCCCGTTTATCTGAGAATAGGAACGCAACTGGAAACTCCTCAGCAATGACCTGAAAGTTGGAGCCGTTGCCAGAGGCAAACACGGCAATCTTCTTGGTCATGAGGCAATCACCACGCTCTTATCCGTTTTTTCGATAATCCTGCCGATGTCATAGACCTCTTCGTCAACCAGTTCTCTGACTGTCGCAACCTTTTCTGGGGAAACTGCCAAAACCAGGCCAATCCCCATATTAAAGATTTCAAACATTTCCTCGTGTTTGATGTCCCCATATTTTTCAAGCGCCTTGAAAATCGGTAGAACTGGGATAGCAACCTCATCAATCTCTGCTGCCAAGTTGTCAGCAAACATGCGAGGCACATTTTCGATAAAGCCGCCTCCTGTGATGTGGGCAATGCCGTTGACTAGTCCTGCTTTGATAAGAGGAAACACCTCCTTGACATAGATACGAGTTGGCTCAAGGAGAACATCCTTGAGTGTTTTGCCTTCCAATTCTGGCAGGACTTCTTCACCTGTATAGTCCGCAAAGACCTTGCGCACTAGTGAATAGCCATTGGAATGGACACCGCTTGAAGCCAGTCCCAAGAGGACATCACCTGCCTGAACTTTTGAACCGTCAAGGATTTGTGACTTCTCAGCAATCCCCACAGCAAAGCCAGCCAAGTCGTAATCGTCCTCACCATACATGCCAGGCATTTCAGCGGTCTCGCCACCAATGAGGGCACAACCTGCCTGCACACAGCCCTCAGCAACGCCAGCCACAACTTGCTCTAGCTTTTCAGGCACATTCTTTCCAGTCGCGATGTAGTCGAGGAAGTAGAGGGGCTCAGCACCCGCAGCAATAATGTCATTGACACACATGGCGACACAGTCCTGTCCGATAGTATCGTGCTTGTCGTACTGGATAGCGAGCATAAGTTTGGTGCCAACCCCGTCCGTACCAGACACAATCACAGGTTCTTTGACGTCCAGTTGGCTGAGATCAAACATGCCACCAAAGCCACCGAGAACCCCCAGAACGCCCAGACGCTCCGTGCGTGCCACATGCTTCTTAATCCGCTCAACAACCTCGTAGCCAGCTTCTACATCCACACCTGACTGGGCGTAGGCATTTTTGTTTTCGGTCATTTCATTTCTCCTATGTATAGTTTAAAACTATGGTTTATCTATGTCTTTTAATTCCCTAGCAATCTTTAACCATTGATAACTGGCATAAATCCAAACCAGAACACTGACACCATAGGCTATGCCTGCTACTAGATTCTTGTCCATAAATGATACAATCGCAACAAAAGTTAATAACGGAATTAAGATGACACTAATAGCCAAGACCAAGCTATAAATTTTTTTGATTTGCTTTTTTATCACTTCACATTCTCAATATAAAAACTAGTTTTTTCAGCTAAGCTACGCTTGTACTCTTCATCGTAATCGTAGAGCGGTGTCGGATAGTCCCCATCAAAGTAAGCGACACAGAGCCCGCCATTGGGAGCTTGGGTGTCAATCCCAATAGAGGCTATCAGCCCGTCCAGAGACAGATAAGTCAAGGTATCCGCACCGATAATTTCACAGACTTCCTCAACTGTGTGATTAGCAGAAATGAGCTCCCTACGACTTTGAATGTCAATGCCATAAAAACAAGGATACTTGAGCTCTGGACTAGCGATTGCCACATGCACCTCGGCCGCTCCTGCTTCCTTGAGCAGGCTCACAATCCTTCGACTGGTCGTCCCTCGCACAATAGAGTCGTCCACCATGACCACTCTCTTGCCCTTGACCACGCTAGACACAGCAGACAGCTTCATCCGCACACCCTGCTCTCGTAGCTCCTGAGTTGGCTGGATAAAAGTTCGCTGGACGTACTGGTTTTTGATGAGTCCCATTTCGTTTGGCATACCTGATTCTTCAGCAAAGCCCATGGCTGCGCTGAGAGATGAGTTCGGCACACCAACTACAATATCCGCTTGATGGGAGAATTCCCTCGCCAGCTGACGCCCCATGTTTTTGCGAGCCGTGTGGACATTGACCCCGTGAATCACACTATCAGGGCGAGCAAAGTAGACATACTCCATAGAGCAAATCGCCAGCTGACGCTCTGTCGTGTAGGTATCAATGTGCATCCCCTCATCATCAAACACCACGATTTCCCCAGGCTGCATGTCTCGTACCCACTTGGCACCGATAACCTCAAAAGCACAGGTTTCAGAAGATACCACCCAAGCCCCATTAGTCATCTGGCCGACAGACAGGGGGCGAAAACCATTGGGATCAAGAGCCGCAACCAGCTTGTGCTCCAAGAGGAGCAAGTAGGCAAAGCCACCCTTGACCGTATTAAGGGCTTCCTTAATCTTGTCCATCAGATTGGCTTGCTGACTACGACGAATCAGGTGCATGAGAATCTCCGTATCTGATGTACTGGCAAAAATCGCACCATAATGTTCCAACTCTTTTCTCAGAGAAACAGCATTGGTCAGATTACCATTATGAGCCAGACCTGCCTTCATATCTGAAAATCGGAAATGAAAGGGTTGGATATTATTGATAGAGCTAGCACCAGACGTCGCATAGCGCAAGTGACCAATCGCGGCTTGACCGACCAGTTTGTCCAGATTCTCCTGCTTCTTAAAGACCTCTGCCAACAACCCTAGACCGTGATGGCGTTTGAATTTGCCTCTGTCATTAGCCAGAATACCTGCCCCTTCTTGACCACGGTGTTGGAGGCTATGGAGGCCGTAATAAGTCACTTGAGCCGCTTGAGGATGTCCCCAAATGCCAAAGACACCGCATTCTTCATTGAGAGATTTGACTTCGTAAACCATGATTTTTCCTTTTTATTTCATGCAAACTCACTGTTGCTTGCTACTTCCCTGTAAAATACTTCACAGCACTTTCAAACAGTTTCTGATCTTTGTTGCCCGGCACGTTCTGGAAAAGACCATCTTCAATCCGCTCAGAGTGGCCCATCTTACCGATAATCTGCCCATTTTCGCTCGTCAAACCCTCGATAGCGTAATGAGAGCCGTTGGGATTATAGCGACTATCCATGCTAGGATTGCCCTCATCATTGACATACTGACTGAAAATCTGTCCCTTGTCTCTCAATCGTTCAAATTCTTCAGCGGTGACGACAAATTTGCCCTCCCCATGAGAAACAGGTATCGTATGAACATCTCCAACAGATAGACCTGCTAGCCACGGCGAATTGGTATTGGCAATCCGTGTCCGCACCATCTTGGCCACATGCTGGTTAGCATCATTGTAAAAGAGAGTTGGACTGGTCTCGCTCAAGTCTTCAAAATTGCCGTAAGGCAAGAGACCTGATTTGACCAGGGCTTGGAAACCGTTGCAGATACCGATGATGATCCCTCCTCGCTCAATAAAGCGGTCAATGGCAGCTCGTACACGTTCTTGTCGCAATATAGCCACAATAAACTTGGCAGAACCGTCTGGCTCATCCGCTGCCGAGAACCCCCCTGCGAAAAATAGGATATGGGCCTTGTCAAGATTACCCACCATGGTGTCAACCGACTGGGCAACTGCCTGATCATCCAAGGTCACAAAAGGCACTAGCCGTACCTCAGCTCCTGCCTGCTCAAAGGCCTTAGCCGAGTCGTATTCCGAGTTGGTTCCTGGGAAAACTGGGATGTAAACCAGTGGTTTCTCCACTTGTTTTTCCGCTCTTTTGACAAATGGCAGAGCAACTGTTGGGACATCTTCCAGCACATCGGACTGGGTAAATCTTGTTGGATAGACATCTTCTAAAGTCCCTTCATAGGCTGCCAAGAGCTTGTCACCAGATACTGCTCTGCCATTGACCATGAGGGTAAAATCAGCAAGCGTCTGACCGATTGGCTCCAAACCAGCAATTTCTGTCGCAGAAGTGAAGACGAAGCCACCCAGTTGACCTGTCAAGCTGGTTGACAAATCTGTCAAGTCGACCTGTGCACCGATGCCATTACCAAACATCATGAGGGCTAAGCTCTCCAGCAAACCACCATACTTAACCGCGGAAATCGCAGTGAGTTGATATTGCTCTTGCAAAGCAGACAAGGTTGTCAGATGACGCCGAACCTGCTCAAAGTCGACCTCGGCAGACAAGCTCACTCCTGGCAGATAGTAAATGTACTGACCTGCCTCCTTAAACTCTGGCGAATAGACACGGCGACTATCCGCTGTTGTCACCCCAAAAGCTACCAAAGTTGGCGGTACTGTCAGGTCTTCAAAGGTGCCAGACATAGAATCTTTGCCTCCAATAGCTGGCAAACCTAGCTGGCTCTGAGCCTCAATCGCCCCCAGCAGAGCTGCTACAGGGTGCCCAAATCGTTCAGGGATCCGATCCATCCGCTCAAAATATTCCTGATAAGAGAAGCGAGCTTTACTCCAATTAGCACCAGTCGCTGCCAAACGAGCAGTCGCTTCGATAATCGCGTAAACCGCACCATGATAAGGAGACCATGACGCCAAATAAGGATTGTAACCAGCAGCCATGACAGATGCTGTCGTCGTCACTCCCTTTTGAACAGGGAGTTTTTGCACTGAGCTTTCAGCTGGAGTCAGCTGGTGATGTCCACCAAGTGGATGCAAGACCGTTGACCGTCCGACCGAACTGTCAAACAAGGTCTGCAAACCTTTTTGACTAGCATGGTTGAGGTCAGACAAGACTGCCTGCAAATCCTGCTCAAGACTAGCTAAATCTGTCGTTCTCTGGTAAGGTTGCTCGACCTGACAATCAACAACTTTGGTGCTGACCTGAGCACGCACCCCGTTAGTATCCAAAAAACGTCGCTCAATATCCACAATGGTTTGACCATTCCAAGTCATGACTAGATGTGGTTTTTCTGTCACGGTCGCAACAGCAACCGCATGGATATTCTCCATCGCACAGGCTGAAATAAAGGTATCCGCATCAGTCGGACGAACCACTACTGCCATCCGCTCCTGACTTTCTGAGATGGCAATTTCAGTGCCATTTAGGCCCGCATACTTGAGCGGCACCTTATCGAGGTCAATGCTCACCCCATCTGCCAACTCACCGATAGCGACACAGACCCCACCAGCACCAAAATCATTGGACTTCTTAATCAGACGGGTAACATTCTCATTGCGGAAAAGGCGCTGGATTTTGCGTTCTTCGATGGCATTCCCTTTTTGGACTTCCGCACCAGCCGCCTCAATAGATGCCACGGTCTGTACCTTAGACGACCCTGTTGCTCCGCCGATGCCATCACGACCAGTCTTGCCACCAAGAAGAATCACGACATCACCTGCTTCTGGTTTCTCACGCACCACATTTTCCTTAGGAGCAGCACCGACGACCGCACCCAGCTCCATCCGTTTGGCAACAAAGCCTGGGTGGAAATATTCCTTGACATAAGTTGTTGCAAGACCAATTTGGTTACCATAAGAGGAATAGCCTTGTGCAGCGGTTTTTGAGATGACCTGCTGGGGCAACTTGCCTGCTCGAGTGGCTGAAAGAGGTGCTGTAATGTCTCCAGCGCCCGAAAGCCGCATCGCTTGATAGACATAGGAACGACCTGATAAGGGGTCTCGAATCGCACCACCGATACAGGTCGCAGCTCCACCAAAAGGCTCGATTTCTGTTGGGTGGTTATGGGTCTCATTCTTAAACATGAGAAGCCACGGTTCTTTGATACCGTTAATCTCAACGTCAATTTCTACCGAGCAAGCATTGATTTCGTCCGAAACCTCAAGGTCATCCAAGCGCCCATTGGCTCTTTCATAGCGCCCAAAAATCGTCGCCATGTCCATCAGGGTGATAGGCTTATCCTCACGCCCTAGTTCCGCCCTCATCGCCAGATACTTGTCATAGGTCTCTTGGAGATTTTTAGAAAAAGCTGACGCGGAAAAATCAATACCCACTAACTCCGTTTCAAAGGTGGTATGACGACAGTGATCAGACCAGTAGGTATCCAGCACCTTGAGCTCTGTCTCTGTCGGTACCCGACCGATGGACTTGAAATAGTCTTGAATAAAGAGCAAATCCGCCACTTCCATGGCAAGCCCAGCCTCTGCCTTATAATTTGCAAAATCTGCCTCGCTCGCTGTCTCAAAAAAAGTCAGATAGGGAATCCGATCCTGAACAACAGCCTCCTCTTCGGTTATCAAACCTACCGTCAAATTCTTGATTCGTGAGTCAATCGGATTGAGCAGATAGCTGGTCACCGATGCCAAATCAGCATCTGATAGATCCGGGTTAAAGAGGTAGAGTTGAGCAGATTTGACCCTCACCTGTTGATCCGCTCCCAGAAGCTGCAAGGCTTCCTGAGCAGACGCCGCCCGTTGGTCAAATTGCCCTGGTAAAGCTTCGATTGCCACACTGCGATAAGCTGATAAATGGAGGTCATCACTAGTTAAGAGCTTATCTGTCACAGGTTCTGAAAAAATCTGTTGCTCTGCTAATGTCATCAGTTCATCAGCCAAACCAAAGACATCATAAACCTGTAACAATCTCAAGCTCGTTAGAGTCTCAAGCCCCAATTGCCGTTGCAAGGTCCCTAGTAAGCTGGTCGCCTTAACTCCGAAAGCACTCTTTTTCTCCACAAAAATCCGCTTGTCCATCTATCCCTCCTTTTCAGCTACTGCCTGCAATCTTTCCAATACCCTGGCATACACTTCCGTCAAAGACCCCAAATTTCTCCGGAAGACATCCTTGTCCAGATGATTCCCTTTCGCATCCCAGAGCCTGCAGTTATCTGGCGAAAACTCATCTGCCAAGAGGATCTTGCCATCCTTATCCTTGCCAAATTCCAGCTTAAAATCCACCAAGGTCAGCCCAATCTCAGCAAACCAGTCCTTCAACAATTCATTGATGCGACGGGTCTCCGACTTGAGATAAGCCACCTCATCACTGGTCGCTAAGCCCAAAAAGGTCACATGCTCATCATTGATAAAGGGATCATCCAAATCATCGTTTTTGTAGTAAAACTCGATAATCGGTGTCTCTAAAACCAGCCCTTCTTTCAATCCAAATCGTTTGGAAAGCGACCCTGCGGTACGATTTCGTAACACAACTTCCAAAGGAATAATTGACACTTTCTTGTTTAATTGTTCGGTTTCTGATAAGCGTTTAATAAAATGAGTCGCTACACCTGCTCGATTTAAACGTTCAAAAATCAGACTAGAAATAAGATTATTAAGCCGTCCTTTACCTGTTATCTCTTCTTTTCTCGCCCCATTAAGCATGGTGGCTTGATCCTTGTAGACAGAGATAATTTGGTCAGGATCATCTGTACCATAAATATCTTTGGCTTTCCCTTGGTATAAAAGTTGAGTCGGCATCTCCAAACCTCGCTAACATTTTTATTCATGTTAACAAAAAATATTTGTTTTTTCAAGGAATTTTATAATTTTTTTATGAGAATAATTTTTTTAAATCCAAAAACCGAACTTTTATCAAAAAAACATCCCCACGGCTACTACCGTGAGGATCTGAGAATACCATCAGAACTTTCAATTAGTCTCCTCTGAAAACATTTGAACAGAGGCTTCAACAACTCCACTCTCCAGCATGTCTCTGGTCTGTTTGATTGTGTAGTAGATCGCGGTGGCATCAGATGAGCCGTGAGCCTTGACAACTGGGGCTTTCAGACCCAAGAGGACGGCGCCGCCAGCTTTTTTATAGTCCATGGCACCTAAAGCCTGTGTCAGGCTTGATTTGAGGAGAAGACCGCCGATTTTAGCCAGCAAGCCACCTGTTTTTACCGCCGATTTGACCTGACTAACAACGGCTTTGCCTGTTCCTTCGATGGCTTTCAGCACTGCATTGCCCGTAAAGCCGTCAGAAATGACCACATCACAGACACCCTCGAGCAGGTCTCTAGCTTCAATATTTCCGATAAAATGAATGGCAGGATCCTTGCTCAACAGGTCATAGGCCGCTAAGCGCAAGGGGTCTCCCTTGGTCGATTCCGTTCCGTTATTGAGCAGACCGACACGAGGTCGTGCGATGCCAC
Organism: Streptococcus sp. E29BA; assembly: GCF_041807805.1. Classification (NCBI taxonomy): domain Bacteria; kingdom Bacillati; phylum Bacillota; class Bacilli; order Lactobacillales; family Streptococcaceae; genus Streptococcus; species Streptococcus sp. E29BA. Next base: position 25,810 of record NZ_JBGTZA010000007.1, on the reverse strand, counting down.
GCACCTTTTGGGCGTAGAACGTTCCTAGAACCGCATACTGGTGCAGGTGCTCAGGTTTACTTTCTGCGTTTGCTCCCAAGTCCATCATGTCAAAGCCTTTGCCATCCATGGTTGGCAGGGTGGACATGAGACCTGGACGGTCAATGCCCTTGATGCGCTTGACAATCAGCTGTCCAGTAGCAAGCAAGGCGCCTGTATTCCCTGCTGAGATGACAGCATGAGCTTCCCCAGCCTTGACACTCTTAGCCGCTAAAACCACAGAAGCCTGCTTTTTCTGACGAAGAGCTATCGTCGGCTCATCGCTTGAGTCGATTTTTTCATCCGTGTGGACAATGCTCACGCGCTCTGTCGCTGTAAGGTACTGCTTGATGGCATCCTCCTTACCATATAGCACGACAGATAGGTCGGAGAACTCTGCCAGAGCACGATTAACTCCCTCTACCACAGCTTGAGGAGCATGGTCCCCTCCCATGGCATCAATTGCAATGATGTGTTTTGTCATCAGTCATTTCCTTTCACGTTTTTCTCAATTATAGCAAAAAACAGCTGAAAAATCAGCCGTTTCGGTTTTTCATCACATCTCCCCACTTCTGAAGATCATCGATAAATGTTTTACTCTTGAGCTTGATGCCGACATAATCCTCATAGAGTTGATCGATAAACAGCCGCAGTTTAGCTTTCATCTCAGGACTTAGGGAGATTTTTTGTAAGTCGTCAAAGGAAATGGCCTGAAACCGATTGAGCAGATAAGGCACATTGGGATCGAGATGGCTACGCCGGTCATCCTCATGGTAATGAGCAGGGCAAACAAGACCTGAATACTTGAAGGAAAAATCAAAGGCCTGACCCACTCGGTGACAGAAGATACACTCGTTGAAGTTGAGCTGAACACCCAGTCGATCTAAAAGCTGGATTTCAAAGATATTGGTCAGCACCTCATGATCCATCCCCTCTTCCATCAGCTCTAAGGTCTTGCAAGTAAAGGCAAAAAGCTGACTATCATAGACATTGTCCACAATTGCCGCATCTGCCAGCGCCACGATATAAGTCGCGTGAGCCAGTAGAAAAATATCATCGTTAATCCGCTTAAAGGTCTGAACCGAACGATAGTCCTCGATATAGGAGAGCCCTGTTTCATTGATTTTTAGGATAAAATCTGCCACAGTCAACGGCTGAATAACCGAGGCAAGTTTCGACTGGCTCGCATGACGGACGAAGAACATCCGTTTGCCCAGCTGCTCGGTAAATATCTTGACCAATTTGTCATCTTCACGATAGTTACGATTGTAGAGGATTAGCCCCCTGCTCTCCCTAAGCTCCATACTGGACCATAAATTCTTTGAGCCGCTCCATAGCTACCTGAATAGTCTCCATAGAAGCCGCATAGGAAATCCGCAGGTAGCCTTCACCGTACTGACCAAAAGCCACACCCGGAATCAAGGCAACAGCCTTTTGCTGGGCAAACTCTTGCAAAAACGTGAAAGAATCTTGTCCTTCTTTGACGGGAATTTTAGCGAAGATATAAAAGGCGCCATTTGGACGGATAATCTCAAAATTCATAGCGGTCATCTGCTCGATAATGTAATCACGACGCTTGATGTACTCCGCCTTCATCGGCAGAGCATCGTCTTTGCCTACCGTCAGAGCCGCAATAGCTGCGTACTGGGTTGCCGTGTTGGCAGCTGTCACCAAGTACTGGTGGCTCTTAATCAGCTGCTTGGCAATCGCTTCAGGCGCAAAAATCAAGCCCAGTCGCCAGCCAGTCATGGCATGGGATTTAGACAAGCCATTTATAACCACAGTTTGGTCGCGGAGGTATTCTCCGATAGATACATGGGGCTCATCAGTATAGGTCAGCTCTGAATAGACCTCGTCACTGATGACAAAAATCTCGTACTTGCGCAACACATCCGCCAGAGCCTTAATCTCTTCTCGCGAATACGTTACCCCTGTCGGATTCGTTGGGTAATTAAGGATAACCGCCTTGAGCTTATCCCCCTGCTCAAGGATAGCCGCCTCCAGCATGTCAGGCGTCAGGACAAAGCCGTTGGCCCTGGTATCAATCTCAACAACATCCGCGCCCATGAGGTTGACAATTGGTTCATAGCCAGGGTAAGCAGGTGCTGGCAAAAGCACGGTATCTCCCGCCTCTAAGATGGCTGTCAAGGTCGCTGACAAAGCCTCTGTTGCCCCGATGGTCACGAGAACTTCCTTGTCAGGGGCATAGCTGAGCTGGTACTTGTCACGCACAAAGTCAGCCGCTGCCTGACGTAGCTCTAACAAGCCTGCCATACCTGTGTAATGGCTCTTATTAGCATCGATGGCAGCCTTGGCTGCTTCCTTGATATGGTCGGGCGTGGTAAAGTCCGGTTCCCCCAAGGTTAGACGAACAATCCCAGGAATGCTCGAAATAGATTGGTCAAATTGCCGAATGAGAGAAACCTCAATCCGGTCTAAATTTTTATTAAAACGATTGGACAGTGACATAAAACCTCCTTGTTAGCCGAAGAACAGATCAACTATTCTCCGATTGATAACAACAGAACATCTCCTATCAGTCACAGGAGGGGAACAGCTACAAAGCTGTTAGAACTCCCTTGCAAGGTTTCAGTGATGTGTTGTTCCATTATACCAAAAGAGCTGGGAAGCCCAACTCTTGTTACCTTATTCAGTGATAAACTGTCTCAACAGCCCATTGACAAATTTGCTTGAAGTCGTATCAGAATAGGTCTTGGCAATCTCGATAATCTCGTTAAGAGCGACGCGATCGGGGGTTTCATCAAAATAAATCATCTCGTATAACCCCAAGCGAAGAAGCGTTTTATCAACTAAAGTTAAACGCTCCAAGCTCCACTTTGTCTTGAGCTTGGTTTCAATTTGTGCATCTAGTTCGATCCTATGGGTAGTCACACCTTGAACCAAACTGAGCAAAAAGACTGGCACGTTCACCACATCATCTTCTGCAAAATCCTTATCATGCGTATAGGCGAACTGGCTAGCCGTCACCACATCTCCACCAAATTCTAAACTGAGAAGCGCCTGAAAGGCGCGCTCCCGTAAGTCACGTCTGCTGTCTGTTATTGCCTTAGTCATCCAGAAAATCCTCGTCAAAGAGGGATTTGAGATCTGGTTTAGGTGTCTTATCCGCCACAATCCCCACGACATGTACGTTAACGGCAGAAACATCCAACTCTGCCATGTCATGAATCGTAGCCTTTACAGCTTTTTGGATAGCAATCGAAACGGCTGGAACATTGACCCCATACTCGAGATAAACATAAAGATCAACTGCCAAGCTACCATCTTCTAAACCATCGATATAGACACCGCGACCAAGGCTAGTTTTACTAAAGGTATCCGCCACTTTTTTGTTGTGGAGTGAGTGAACCCCCTCAACTTTGGTTGTTGCAATACCTGTAATGACCTCCAATACACGAGGAGCGATAACAATATCACCAACTGCTACTTGTGTCATCTTTTCGTCCTTTCTGTCTTGGCAATACTGCCAAGCTATGCTCTACTCATTGCCCTAGGCACGAGAAATATAAGTACCCTCAGCTGTGTTAATGATCAATTTCTGACCGATTTCGATAAAGTCTGGGACGTTAACCACCAGACCTGTCTCAAGAGTCGCTGGTTTACCTGAACCTGTCACGGTTGCGCCTTTGATAGATGGCTGTGTGTCAACAACCGTCAATTCAACCGTTGTTGGAACAGTAACACCAATCACTTCTGTTCCAAAGAATTGGATTTTCACTTCAGCATTTTCAAGGATGTATTTAAGCTCTTCTTCGACATTGGCCACTGGGATTTCGTACTGGTCATAAGTCTCTAGGTTCATGAAGAAAGCTGTTCCATCCATCTGGTAGAGGTACTGGGCTGGCACAGACTCGATGATGGCTTGCTCAAACTTTTCATCTGGACGGTAAGTCGTATCAAACGTTGACCCTGAACGCACATCGCGCAATTTCATCCGCATAATGGTGTTGCCTTTACCTGGCTTATGGTGGCTAGCTTCTAACACTCTAATCAACTTGCCATCAGCGGCAACAAAGGTCATGCCCGCACGTAATTTACTTGCTTCAATCATGTGTATTCACCTCTAAAATTCATACTATCACTTCATTTTACCACAAATGGGCTATTTACTCAAATCTTTTCTTTTGGGAAATGGCAGAGCAAGGAAGCAGGCAGAGGGATGACCCTCGGATGCTGATTGAGTATCTCCTGACTGAACCAGCCTAAGCCATCCAATGCTTGGTTTGGGTTGATAGGATAGACACTGGCTGATTGTCCACATAATGCCTCTGTCAGCAAGGAATAGGTCTGAGCATAAACAAAACTCTGGGGTGGTTGCCCACCCAGTTCCCGAATGGTCTCCAAGGGTACAGGTTCATCAAATAAGCCCAAACTCTTAATGGGAGAAGCATAGGTCTCTGTAAACCGAAACAACCGAGCTTTAATAGGCTCAGCAAGATCACTAGCCAGCAAGTCAGAAATTTCCAACCGTTCCTCCAAATCTAAGTAGCCAACAATGGCTTTTACTGGGCTAGATAGATAAAGATAGGCACGCAAGTCCCCTTTTGGCAGGCGTTTCCGATACTCAAACTGTTTTTGACCCGTTAAAAGGCTAGGAAAAACAGCTGGACTAAAACTCAAAATCAATGCTTTCACTTAGCTCTCCTCCCCCAAGGTCAAAGTCGGTACATCGTGTTGGACACAGGTAACGCCTTTCTTGTCCATGAGGGCAATGGCAAAGGGATGAGGCCGATAAGCTGTTTTGTAGGTAATTTTACTGATGCCTGCTTGCAAGAGAGCCTTGGTGCAGTTGATACAAGGGAAATGGGTCACGTAAAGCTCCGTCCCATTGGTCGAAATCCCCTCCTTGGCGCACTGAATGAGCGCATTCATCTCCGCATGGACAGTGCGAATACAGTGCCCATCTTCCATATAATGCCCTGTATCATCGCAATTGTCAGTTGCTGATACCCCGCCGTTGTAGCCCGTGGCAATGATGCGGTTATCCTTGACCAGAACTGCACCAACAAAGGCACGGTCACAGGTTGACCGCTTGGAAATCAGTTCGGCATTTGCCATGAAATAATCCTCCCAGGATAGGCGATTGCTCATCTCTTTTCTCCTATGCTTACAGCACAATCAATTCCTTAGGCGCCTTGGTTAGGACTTCGCAGCCTGTTTCGGTGATATAGAGGTCATCTTCGATACGGACACCGTAGCGCCCATCGAGGTAAATCCCAGGTTCGTCAGTTACCACCATACCAGCCTGCAAGTGACCAGCACCACGTCCAAAAAACGGCTCCTCGTGCACATCCAGTCCCATGCCATGACCGATACCGTGGGTAAAACGCTCCCCATAGCCAGCGTCAGCAATGATGCCTCTCGGCACCCCGTCATAGTCTGCGAAACTGAGCCCAGCCTGTGCTCGCTCAATCAGCGCAGCATTAGCCTGCAGGGCAACCTCATAAATGGCACGCTCCTCGTCAGTCGTCTGCCCGATGTGAATGGTCCGCGTCATGTCACTCACATAATGTTCAAAAACACAACCAAAATCCAGCGTCAGGCTCTCATGCTGAGCGATAACCTTGTCGCTAGCTACCCCATGAGGCATGGCAGAGCGGTATCCTGAAGCAACGATGGTCTCAAAGGACACGCCAGTTGCCCCTAGCTCACGCATGCGAAAGTCGAGGAAGTTAGCTACCTCACGCTCGGTCTTGCCAGGTTTGATAAAGTCCAGCGCATCCAAGAAAGCTTGGTCAGAAATCTGGCAGGCCTGACGAATGATGGCAAGCTCAGAAGCGTCTTTAATCTGGCGCAGCTCTTCCACAAACCCATAAACAGGCTTGAGCTCGTAACCCTCAAAGCGGTTAGCCAGTGCCTGATAATAAGCATAAGATACCTGATTGTCAAAACCGATAGTAGCCAGTTGCTCATCGGCAATGAGCCGAGCAATCTCACCCAGCGCATCGCGGCTATCCACCACTTCAAAGTCAGCAATCACCTGCTTAGCGATGAGGATATAGCGGCTATCAGTGACAAAAATACGGCGTTGCTGGCTGATAAAAACCGTCCCAGCTGAGCCCCAAAATCCTGTCAGGTAATAAATATTTTTCTCACCCGTCACCAAAAAGCCATCAAGCTCTTCAGCCCTCAATTTCTCTAAAAACCGTTCTAAACGTGTCATGTTCATCATGTCCTTTCATTGTTAAATGCTCCTGCGATCCGCGCAGCAGCTTCCATAATAAGAGCTTTAGGTGCAGCGGCATTGAGACGGAAACAGCACTTGCCCTCGCGACCAAAGGTCAGCCCGTCATTGAGTTGCACATTGGCCTCTTCCTCCAAACGTCTCGCAACCTCACTGTGCTTGAGCCCATAAGCAGAAAAATCCAGCCAAAGCAGGTAAGTCGCCTCTGGTCTCATAACCCTAAGGTCTGGGAGTTCTTTGGCAAAATAGCCGAGCAGGTCGCTGATATTGTCTTCCAACACCACTTTTAGCTCTGTCAACCACGGTAGCCCTTCCCTCAACGCCACCTCCGTAGCCACAAAACCGAGGTTTGAAATCTCATGTTGGTTGTTGGCCAGCTGACGGTCAGTAAATGCTTTCCTCAAGTCAGGATTCTTAATCAGGACAAAACTGTTCTTTGTTCCTGCGATATTAAAGGTCTTAGTTGCTGAAGCCAAAATAATAGCAAACTCAGCAAAACTGCGGTCCACTGTATAAAAAGACTGATGTCTCTTGCCCCAAAGGGTCAGGTCTTGATGAATTTCATCAGACACCATGATGACCCCATGCTGACGGCAAATCTCCCCCAAACGTTTCAGCTCTGCCATGTCCCAAACTCGCCCACCAGGGTTATGAGGATTACAGAAAATATAGAGCTTCACGCTATTGTCGACAATGTCACGCTCCAGCTGATCGAAATCAATGGCAAAACGACCGTCCTCAACGACCAGCGAGTTAGTCACAAGTGTGCGTTTATTGAGCTTGACCGAGCGAGCAAAAGGGGGGTAAACAGGAGTGTTGATCAGGACAGCGTCTCCTTCCTCCGTAAAGGCTTGAACCACCGTTGAAATGGCTGGTACAGCCCCCTCAATGAGAACGATGTCCTCGCGTGCCACCTCAACCCCATGCTGGTTTTGCTCCCAGTCTATAATCGCTTCAAAGAGGCTATCAGCTGGCGCATCGTAACCAAAGACCGAGCGCTTGGCAAACTGGGTCAGGGCTGCAGTCATCTCAGGAAAAACCTGAAAGTCCATGTCAGCAATCCACAACGGCAATAAGTCCTTGTCCTCACGCGTCTTTTGCCACTTAATCGCATTGGTGGCGAGACGGTCTGGTAAACTGGTGAAATTATATCGTGTCATCGCATCTTCCTCCTTTAAAGGTGGCGGTAGTGCCAATCATCCTGATCGTGGTAAAAGTAAAGTTCAGACAGCTTCTCGTCTTCAAAAATCGGCAGCATCTCTGCAAAACCAGCCGCTAAATCAGCCGCCACAAGCTTTGATCGTTCCATCCAGAAAACCTCTCCCTCATCAGACGAGCACAAGTCGCCTGAAAAGGTACTGGTCCTGTAAAGAAAGACAATATAGCGATACAACTCCTCGCTATGGGTAAACTGCTTGATCCCACAAAGTTGCAAATCCGAAACCGTCAATCCCGTTTCTTCAAAGACTTCACGGATAGCGGACGAAACAAAAGGCTCATTAGGCTCGATTTCCCCCCCCCACCTGGATAAACTAACCCAGGCCAATCAGGGTCTTTACGGTTTTGCACCAAGACCTTGGTGCCATCTGTCACCATACACATATTGGTTAAGATAACTGCTTCTGTTTTTGGCATCTTATCATCCCTAGTCAGCTAGCGCCTGTTCTAAATCCCAAATCAAATCAGTCACATCCTCAATACCGATGGACAGACGGAGCAAGTCGTCAGTCAAACCGTAGGCATGACGGGTCTCAGCAGGAATATCCGCATGCGTTTGGGTCGTCGGATAAGTGATTAAACTCTCAACCCCACCCAAACTTTCCGCAAAGGTGAAAATCTGTAACTTATTGAGCAAACTTGGAATCTTGCGCTCATCTTGCAGCTTGATGGACAGCATGCCACCCTTCCCTGGATAAAGGACTTCCTTGATGTGAGGAGAGCTCTTCAGATGGCTCACCAGATCACGGGCATTAGCGGTAGCTTTTTCCATACGGAGTTTGAGGGTCTTGAGCCCTCGCATGAGCATGTAACTGTCAAAAGGCGACAAGACAATCCCTGTCGTGTTGAGATTGAAAAAGAGCTGATCGTAAATGGCTTGATCATTAGTGATCACAGCTCCAGCCAGCACATCGTTGTGCCCCCCCAAATACTTGGTCGCCGAGTGAATGACTAAATCTGCCCCCAATTCAATTGGTCGCTGGTAAATCGGTGTATAGAAGGTATTATCAACGACGGTTTTAGCTCCAACAGTCTTAGCCTTGGCAGCAATTGTCGCAATATCAAACTCGTTCATCAGAGGATTGGTCGGTGTTTCGATGAAAACCACATCCACCGTCTCATCCAGTAACGTCAGCATATCATCTTCTGTATTGGCATAGACAAAACGAAACCGCCCTTGCTGCTCTACCTTATCAAACCAGCGGAAGGACCCACCATAAAGGTCACGGCAGGCTAGCACTTTTGCCCCCACAGGGAAAATCTCCATGGCCAGCATAAGCGCACTCATGCCTGAGCTAGTCGCCACCGCATAATCTGCTCCCTCAATCGCCGCCAGGGTTCGCTCCAAGTTAGTGCGGGTAGGATTTTTAGTGCGGGTGTAGTCAAAACCTGTCGACTGACCAAACTCTGGGTGCTGGTAGGTCGTTGAGAAGTGGATAGGCGACACCAAAGCCCCAGTCTGCTTGTCCACCCGAATACCTGCCTGCGCCAGCTGCGTCTCTAATTTCAATTCCTTATAATCCATAACCATCTCCATTTGTTCTTTTTCTTTCTATTTTACCATGATTTCGGAACAATAGCAGAGCAAAAACAAAGTTTTTTCACGCCACTCCTATCAGGACAGACATCACCGTTAGCCGTTCTTTAGAAGTAGTTTTTGAAACAGCAACAAAGACAACAACACTAGACGATCGTCTAAAAAACCAAGTTAGCTACCCATAAGGATTAAATAGCACTGATAACGATACAAGAGAATTTCAATCATAACAAAAAGCGCATAAGATCAAGTCCTCACCCTTGACCTTATGCCTTTTTCTCACAGTCTTATTATTTATTCGATTTTTATGCCGCGCGATTACTTCATTGTTTAACACAGCTGTCTAAACCGCTTTAAGCGTTAACGAATCCGGCAAATGTCCCTTAAACGTTGGGCGCGTTGACCTAGCAACTTATCGAGGCTGCGTGTTTTGAGAGATAGATACCCATAGACCATCATTCCTACACTTGCACCAACAACAAGGTGAACAGTCGCCAGTAAACGGCTAGACGGTTGGATAACCAAACTCAAGCCCCAATAAATGACAAAAACAGGCACACACATGAGCAGGGTATTGCGAGCGATGAGGGCAGTATCTCTAACTAAAATGTTGGGATTAAACTGAGTAACCGCACGCAAGTGACGATAGAAGAGGATTGATGGGACTAACAGGGCTAAAGCTGTTGATAACACTGGCCCATAAGCCTGAAACAGGAATAATAAGGGCAGTTGAGTGAGCAACTTCACCACCACACCATAGTAGAAATAGCGGACTGCCGCCCGGCTTTCATTGACCGCATGTAGGACCGGTGATAGGGCAAAATAGGCACACTGCAAGAAGGTCTGGGCAAGTGTCGCGATAAACAAGCCTATGGCGAGATTTTCTGACGGGTTATAGAAGACAACGTAAAGTGGTTCTGCCAGTAGAATAGCCCCCATCAATGCAGGCAGAGCAAAGACTGTCAGCATTTGAAAACCATTGAGCATCAGACGAGCAACCCCGCGCTTATCTCCCTTGATGTGGCTCTCCGTCAATAATGGGATGCCGACATCACCAATCGTAATCGCTACCGCCACAATCAGCATAACTATCTTATTGGGATTGGCAGATAGGTAGGCATAAATGACGGTCAGGCGCTCCTTACTATCTTCCGTGAGGAATGACAAAACGTTAACAAAGGTTGCTTGATCGATTAACTGGTACAGCTGAATGGCAACTCCTGTCAAAATCATCGGAATCGCTGTCCGAAACGTTTCTTTGATGAGTTGCAAACTTTCCTGATACTGCACCTTAATTGGCGATGCTTTCAGGAATTTACTCAAGAGCCCAGACTGCCAAAAGTAATACCCCAACACAGCAAAGCTAGCTAACATGCCAACAAAGGCAGCAAATGTCGATTGGGTGACAGCTGACACGTAGTCTTTTGACCCCATTTTCATGATGTAAAAGGTGGTCAACAGCATCCAAATGACACGGATAAGCTGTTCTGCTAACTGACTCAGAGCATTTGGTTTAACATGGTGATAACCCTGAAAAATACCTCGACACACACTCATCATCGGAAAGACCAGAACAGCCAAAGTCAAGCTTCTAAGCACAGGAACTAAAGTCTGTTCTGCGCCTGACAACCGTGATAAGACCGGTGCCCCAAGGTACAAAATAGAGGCGAAAATAAGACCCGACAGGAACATGATGCCGATAAATTGTTTCGCCAGTCCAATCCCTTTGGCTTCTTGGTCAATCGCATTATACTTAGCAATCTGTTTTGAAATTGCTGTGTTAATCCCTGTCGTGGATAGCACCAAAAAAGTAGCATAGAGGGTGTAGCCCATGCCATAAAGAGCGTTAGCTTGTGGTGCTGCAACCTTACCCATCCAAGCATACCACGGAATGATATAAACTGCCCCTAGCAAACGTCCTGCGATGTTAGCGAAAGTCAACCAAGCTGTCCCTCGCAACATCTTCTCTTCTCGGCTGAGCTGGTTTGTTTGACTGTTTTCTTCTAGCACGTGTTATCCTAATCTTTCTATAGTCTATCTTTTTATTATAAACTTTTACCTGTCACTTGTAAAATGCCAACTTTGGGTTTACAATAGAGGTATGATAAACCTATTAGAGATTTTCGAGATATTGAAAGCAGATGACAACCTTGTCACTCTCGCTCCTAGCTGGGCTGACACCAGTTTTACCAAACTCAGCTACGATAGCTGTCAGGTCGATGCAGATACCCTCTTTTTCGTCAAGGGGGCTGGCTTTGACCCTATTTATCTGGAGCAGGCTGTTCAGGCTGGTCTGACCTATTATGTGGCAGAAAAAACCTACGATGTTGCCTGCTCTGCTATTGTCGTCAAAGATGTCAAACGTGCCATGAGCCTGGTTGCCATGCGCTTTTACGACAACCCTCAAGATAAGCTGAAACTGTTGGGCTTTACGGGCACTAAGGGCAAGACTACTGCTGCCTACTTTGCCTACCATATCTTGCGCCAAAGCCACAAACCTGCCCTGCTGTCAACCATGAGCACAACCCTAGACGGCGAGACCTTTTTCAAGTCCCAGCTGACCACGCCAGAGAGTTTGGATCTCTTTGCCATGATGGCTGAGGCGGTCCAAAACGGTCGCTCCCACCTCATCATGGAGGTGTCCAGCCAAGCCTACCTGACCAAGCGGGTCTACGGACTAACCTTTGATGTCGGGGTCTTTCTCAATATCACGCCCGACCATATCAGCCCCATTGAGCACCCGAATTTTGAGGACTATTTCGCTCACAAGCGACTCTTATTGGACAATAGCCGAGCGGTCATCATCAACGCAGGCATGGACCATGCCGCTGCGGTGCTCGAGCAAGTAGCAGACAAAGACCTTGACACTTACGGTAAGGGTTCTAATAACCGTGTCGTGACCTCATCTGCCTTTGACTTTACAGCGACAGGAAAATTAGCTGGGCAGTACAGCATCCAACTGCTGGGGGATTTCAACCAAGACAATGCTATCGCTGCTGGATTAGCCTGTCTACGATTGGGGGCTAGCTTAACTGACATCAGGTTAGGCATCGCTCAAACCACCGTGCCAGGTCGGATGGAGATCCTAACTCAAGCGAACGGTGCCAAGGTTTTTGTTGACTATGCTCACAACGGTGACAGCCTCGACAAACTCATCAAGGTTGTGACGACTGCCCAAACAGGACAAGCCTTTCTCATTATCGGCTCGACAGGCAATAAGGCTGAAAGTCGCCGTGCCGATTTTGGGCGCGTCATCAATCACTACCCTGAACTACAGATTATTTTAACGGCAGATGACCCCAACCGAGAAGATCCTTTTGCCATCTGCCAAGAAATCGCTAGCCACATTAACCGTCCTGTCACCATCGAAGTGGACCGTGAAACAGCTATCCGACTTGCCCTCTCACAAACCAAAACCAGTCAGGATGCTGTTATCATCGCTGGCAAAGGCAGGGATACCTACCAAATCATCAATGATCAAAAAGTCCCTTACCACGGGGACTGGGAGATTGCCAATCAGAACTTGTAAGATAAAAAATCCGCCCAAGGGGACGGATTTTTTAAATTTATTTGACAGTTGCTGTGCTGGTGATCACTTCAACTGCTTTTTTCATCGCAACATCGTGCTTGAGCATCTCTGGTGAAAGGAGGCTACGCACTTGCTCAACTGGCATGTTGTATTCTGTTGCCAAATCGTTGATTTCTTTTTCGATTTCTTCATCAGTTGCCTCAAAGCCTTCTGCTTTAGCAATCGCTTCGATAACAAGATTTGTACGAGTACGTTTTTCAGCATCGCCTTCAAATTGCTTGTGAAGGTCATCTTGTGTTGTTCCTGTCAACTGGAAGTACATGTCTGGTGAAATACCTTGGCGTTGCATGTTGCCCATAAACTCGTTCATGGCACGGTGAACTTCGTCGTGAACCATTTCTTCTGGGAGGTCAACGATTTCTGCATTAGCGACAGCGAGTTCGAGCGCAGCCCCTTCGACCACATCGTCATAAGCAACAGCTTTTTCAGCTTCCAAATCTTTGCGATACTTCGCTTTTAAGTCGTCAAGAGTTTCAACGTCTTCGTCGATGTCTTTTGCCAATTCGTCATCAAGGGCAGGAACTTCTTTAGCTTTGACTTCATGGACAGTTGTGACAAAGAGGGCGTCTTTGCCAGCCAAATCTTCTGCCTGATAGTTTTCTGGGAAAGTCACGTTAACATTGACCGTCTCACCAGCCTTGCTACCAACCAACTGGTCTTCGAAGCCTGGGATAAATTGACCGCTACCAAGCGCTAGTGAGAAGTTCTCACCTTTACCGCCGTCAAACTCAACACCATCAACAGAACCAACGAAGTCGATAACAACAGTGTCACCGTCCTCAGCCGCACCGTCTTTAACGACCAATTCAGCCAAGTTTTGACGCGCACGCTCGATTTTAGCATCTACTTCTTCGTCAGTTACTTCTTTGGTTTCAGTGACGTCGACAGCCAAGTTTTTGTAGTCACCAAGTTTTACTTCTGGCTTCGTCACCACTTCAGCTGTGATGGTCCAGTCTTGACCTTTTTCCATAGAAGCGATATCGATTTTTGGTTGGGCAACCACGTCCAAACCAAGCTCCGCAACAGCAGCCTCATAAGCGCTAGGCAAGATGCTGTTAAGAGCTTCCTCGTAGAGAGCTTCTTCACCAAAACGTTGGTTGAAGACGGCACGTGGAATGTTGCCTTTACGGAAACCTGGGGCGTTAAGATTTTTCTTGATTTTATTGAATGCCTTATCAAGAGCTGGCTTGCTTTGCTCCTGACCGATGGTGAAAGTGATCACACCACGGTTGGTTGTTTTGTTTTCAAATGTTGCAGACATGCTGTCACACTCCTTAAAAAATAATATACAGCCTATTTTACCATATTTTAGGCAAATGTGGAACTATTTTTACTGGTTAGAGGAATTTTTTCGTCAGTTCTTATGAGCTGTTAACAGGACTATCCGAACAATAAACCTATAACCATGCAAAATTTCTTACATTTCATCTGGTGCTTCAACACCGAGCAAGGCGAGGGCTTGCTTAAGCACGATAGCGGTCGCATAGCTGAGAGCTAGGCGGCTATCTCGTTCTGGGCTATCGTCCAAAATCAGAGTGTGGGCATAGTATTTGTTAAAGCTCTGAGCGAGATTGATTGCAAACTTAGCAATGACATCAGGCGTTAGCTTATCAGCTGCCCGTGTGATGGTGGCTGGAAATTCCTGCAAAAGTTTGATAATCTCCCAAGCATCCGCATCATCTAAGCTGTAAGAAGCTCCTGCATCTGGTTGAAAATCAGCCTTTCTCAGGATTGATTGAATCCGAGCATGGGCGTACTGAACATAGGGACCCGTTTCTCCTTCAAAAGATACCATAGCTTCTAAATCAAAATCATAACCATTGTTACGGTCAGTTTTGAGATCGTAGAACTTGATTGCACCGACACCAACAGCATGAGCCACCGCATCTTTGTCGGCCAGATGAGGATTTTTCGCCTCAATCTGCGCCTTAGCTCGGCTAACAGCTTCTGCGATGGTTGGCTCAAGCAAAATCACATTGCCCTTACGGGTCGAGAGTTTCTGACCACCCTTGGTCACCAAACCAAAGGACACATGCTCAACATCTTGGTGCCAAGCATAACCCATTTCATTAAGCACAGCTTTGAGCTGCTTGAAGTGGGCAGACTGCTCCTGACCGACCACATAGATGCTCTTAGCAAAATCGTAGGTGCGCTTGCGGTAAAACGCCGCTGCCAAGTCACGGGTGATGTAAAGCGTAGCACCATCTGATTTTTTAATCAAGGCAGGGTGTTCGATGCTGTACTTGGTCAAATCGACTACCTGAGCACCATTTGAGAGCTGCAATAAGCCCTTGCTTTCCAGCAGGTCAACCACTTCGTCCATCTTGTCATTGTAAAAGGCTTCACCATTGAGGCTATCAAATTGAACCCCCAGTTCCGCATAGATACGGTTGAACTCCACCAAACTCTCATCGCGGAACCATTGCCAGAGTTCGAGCGCTTCTTGGTCGCCGTTTTCCAGTTTGAGGAACCAGTCCCGACCTTCTTGGTCAAGACTAGGGTCAGCCTTGGCCTCATCGTTGATCCGAACGTAAAGTTTTAGCAACTCGGCAATCGGGTTCGCTTTCACTGCTTCTTCATTGCCCCATTTTTTATAAGCCACAATGAGCAGACCAAACTGCTTGCCCCAGTCACCGAGGTGGTTGATACGGACAGTTTTGTAACCAATTTTTTGGAAAATCTTAGCCAAACTATCCCCGATAACGGTCGAGCGTAGATGTCCGATAGAAAATGGCTTAGCGATGTTGGGACTAGATAAGTCAATCGCGACGGTCTGTCCTGCCCCAA
This sequence comes from Streptococcus sp. E29BA, assembly GCF_041807805.1. Lineage (NCBI taxonomy): Bacteria > Bacillati > Bacillota > Bacilli > Lactobacillales > Streptococcaceae > Streptococcus > Streptococcus sp. E29BA. Next base: position 10,456 of record NZ_JBGTZA010000007.1, on the reverse strand, counting down.
TAGCCTGGTCACCATAACGTTCACCCGCTGCGATGACCTCTGACAACACTTCTGCTGAAATCTGTCGTTTATCCAAGAAAAAGTTAAGGTATGGACCAACTGCTTCAACCTTATCAAACTGTGTCTTGTCAATCTGCTCGGCGATGTCGCTGGCAATAGCCTGCGGTGCCTGACGAAGAGCCTTAGCCAAACTGAAGGTCGGAAAGGCCAAGTCTCCCATACTCGCATGCTTTGGTTTTTCTAAGAGGTTAGCGATGGCCTGCTCGTCCAACTGGTCAATATGCTTGGCCAGCTCTTGAGCGATGAGTTGTTTTGCAGTCATAATCTGTCTCCAAAAATTATTTTTCCTTTTATTTTACCACAAAATAAAGCTAAGGCAAAGATGAAAAAGGCTGAAAAAAATCGTGATTTTTGCTATACTGGAAAAAATGAACTGACGGAGGTGACCATGTCTAAAGAAAAAATTTCCCCTGGTATGCAACAGTATTTAGACATCAAGGCTCAATACCCTGATGCCTTTTTACTCTTTCGCATGGGGGATTTCTATGAACTTTTCTACGAGGATGCTGTCAAGGCTGCTCAACTCTTAGAACTCAACTTGACCAGCCGCAACAAAAATGCTGAACATCCTATTCCCATGGCTGGCGTGCCCCATCATTCTGCCCAGCAGTACATTGATGTCTTGATTGATTTAGGGTATAAGGTAGCCATAGCCGAGCAGTTAGAAGACCCTAAGTCTGCTGTTGGTGTGGTCAAAAGAGATGTCGTTCAGGTCATCACCCCAGGCACGGCGGTTGATATGACCAAGCCAGACGCCGCCAATAACTTCCTTGTTGCCATCGATCGGCTTGCAGGCAAATTCGGGCTGGCTTATATGGACGTTTCTACTGGCGAATTTTTTGCAACCCAGCTCAGTGATTTTACGGCAATCTGCAGCGAAATCCAAACCTTGAGAGCTAGAGAAGTCGTTATCGGCTATGATTTGTCAAACACAGAAGAGCAACTGCTGACCAAGCAACTCAATCTCCTCCTGTCAGAGGAAAAAACAGAGGGCACAGCCGATCATTTATTAGACCAGCAATTATCAGCTGTTGAACGCTCTGCTGCGGGCAAGTTGCTCCAATACCTCCAAAATACCCAAAAACGGGAACTCACGCACCTGCAACCTCTTGTGCATTACGAAACAAAAGACTATCTCCAGATGAGTTACGCGACCAAGACCAGCCTTGACCTGCTGGAAAACAGTCGGACACATAAGAAACAAGGGAGCTTATTTTGGCTCTTAGATGCCACCAAGACTGCCATGGGAACAAGGCTCTTGCGTGCATGGATAGACCGTCCCCTGATTAACTTGACTGCTATCACCAATCGGCAAGAGATTATCCAGACCTTCTTAGATGACTTTATCACGCGTCATGATCTAACCGACAGTTTCCGTGGGGTTTATGATATTGAGCGACTGGCTAGTCGAGTCTCTTTTGGCAAGGCCAACCCTCGTGACCTGCTACAGCTGGGACAGACCCTGGCTCAGGTGCCCTATATCCGTGCAATTCTGACAAGCTTTGGGGCTTCTTGTCTGGAAGACTTGGTGACACGTCTAGACAGCCTGCCAGAGTTAGAAAGCCTCATCAGCTCTGCTATTGACCCTGACGCCCCCAATACGATAACCGAAGGCAACATCATCAAAACAGGCTTTGACGAGCAACTGGATCGCTACCGCAAGGTCATCCGCGAAGGGACTGGATGGATTGCAGACATTGAAGCCAAAGAACGCGCCAACTCAGGTATTAGCAACCTAAAAATCGATTATAATCGCAAAGATGGCTATTACTTCCATGTGACCAACTCACAGCTCAGCCATGTTCCAGACCATTTTTACCGTAAGGCGACCCTGAAAAATTCCGAACGCTTCGGTACAGCAGAACTTGCCAAAATCGAGGGTGAGATGCTGGAAGCCAGAGAGCAGTCTGCCAGCCTGGAGTACGATATTTTCATGCGTATCAGGCAGCAAGTCGAGACCTACATTGGGCGTTTGCAGAGCCTGGCCAAAACCTTAGCCGAGGTTGATGTGCTTCAAAGCCTTGCGACTGTGGCAGAAACCAATCACTACATCAGACCGACCTTTAACCAAGAGGCTCGCATTGCCATCATTGACGGTCGACATGCCGTCGTTGAGAAAGTCATGGGCAAGCAGGTTTATGTGCCAAATTCGATTCACCTTGACCAGACCACAGCTATTCAGCTCATCACGGGACCCAATATGGCAGGTAAGTCTACCTATATGAGGCAGCTAGCGCTCACTGTCATTATGGCGCAAATGGGAGCTTATGTCGCAGCTGAGAGCTGTGACCTGCCACTCTTTGACGCTATTTTCACACGTATTGGTGCTTCTGATGACTTGATTTCAGGGCAATCGACCTTTATGGTGGAAATGATGGAAGCCAATCAAGCCATCAGGCGTGCCAATGACCGGTCACTCATTCTCTTTGACGAACTCGGTCGAGGCACGGCTACCTATGATGGCATGGCGCTAGCGCAATCCATCATCGAACATCTTCATGACCATATCGGTGCAAAGACCCTCTTTGCCACTCACTATCACGAGCTCACCAGTCTAGCCGACACCCTGCCTCACCTCGTCAACGTTCACGTGACCACTCTGGAAAAAGACGGCGAGGTGACCTTTCTCCATAAAATCGCAGACGGTCCTGCCGACAAGTCCTACGGTATACACGTTGCCAAAATCGCTGGACTCCCGACCAGTCTCCTATCTCGGGCGGAGAGGGTCCTTCATGACTTGGAGACGGCTTCGCCTGCGCTATCGGACAATAGCCGAGCAGACAAACACGGTACCAGAGAGCAGAAAGAGACCACTGGGCAATTAGACCTCTTTGAGCAAGGACATGATTCTCTAATCGAAGCCAAGCTCAAAAACATGGATGTCATGACCATGACCCCTATGGAAGCCATGAATGCTCTCTATGAACTCAAAAACTTACTATAAGCCACAAGCTACGACAACAAAAGGAGACAAGATGAAAAAATTAGATAGACGCTTACGTTACACCCTCAATGCCCTCTGGCTGGCAGCAGGAATCTGTATCGGCAGTCTCATTTCTGCTCTCAGACATGGGGAGAATTGGATAAAAAGTGCCCTCCTTCTTCTGACCGTCAGCGCGATGATTTATTCTTGGGAAAGCATCTCGACCTTAATCAAAGATAAACTCGTCCCTGCTGAAGAGGAAAGGTTTGGGAAGTAAGCCTATCCACTTCGCTACCTGTACAAAACCTTGATATTAGTTAGACGTTAAGCTATCCTGACTTTCTTGTCAATCGATTTTTTGCCACTTTTGTGATAAAATAAAGATAGATAATATGCAAGCGATAACATTTCTGGCACATTTTCAAGGAGGTTATAGGATGAAAAAAATTCTAAATCAAGCAGTACTGCAACTATTTTTCGTTGACTTAGTTGTCGTCAGCGCTCTCTATTACAAAGAACAATTTTCCTTACAGGCGACCTTGTTTTACGGATTTTTTCTCTTTTTATTTCATGGCGTTATCGTGATAAGGTCTCTGTACAACAAATTTTATGATGAATTTTATGACGACTACAGCAAAAAATAAACAAAATCGAGGCTGCTTGCTCCTCGATTTTTTGCGTTGAAACTAGGAGATGGACTATCACACATAATCTGCGTCATCTTTTTTGACTACCGAAAGCTAATGGAAACAAGCCGTGCAGCAGTCAAACCATCACTGCTGTCGTCAATCAAAGTGGTAACCCTTATGGTTAAGATAAAATAAGCAACTTTCTGTCTGCACTATGGTACAATAAACCTATGACACATTATGACACAATCGTTATCGGCGGCGGGCCTGCTGGCATGATGGCCGCCATTTCCTCCAGCTACTACGGACAGAAGACATTACTGGTTGATAAAAACAGAAAACTTGGCAAGAAACTCTCTGGCACAGGCGGCGGTCGGTGCAACGTGACCAACAACGGGACCTTAGAAGACCTCATCGCAGGTATACCTGGCAACGGGCGCTTCTTGTACAGTGTCTTCTCCCAGTTTGACAACCATGATTTGATTCGCTTTTTTGAGGACAATGGGGTCAAACTCAAGGAGGAAGACCATGGTCGCATGTTCCCAGTCACGGACAAATCCAAGACCATCATTGATTGCTTGGTTGGAAAAATCGCAGAGCTGGGCGGACAGGTGCGAACCCAGTTTGAGGTCGTCTCGGTGAAAAAAAGTGATGGCACCTTTCAGGTCAAATCAGCAGATGAGCAACTGACCTGTGATCGCCTTATCGTCGCAACAGGGGGCAAATCTTATCCTTCAACAGGCTCAACAGGCTTTGGTCATGACATCGCTAGGCACTTCAAGCTAGCAGTCACAGCGCTCGAGGCGGCTGAAAGCCCCTTACTCACAGACTTTCCCCACAAGGCCTTACAAGGTATCTCCTTGGACGAAGTGACCTTATCCTACGGTAAACACGTCATCACCCACGATTTGCTCTTTACTCATTTTGGCCTGTCGGGACCTGCTGCTCTGCGCCTATCCTCCTTTGTTAAGGGAGGTGAGACCATTTATTTGGATGTTTTACCTGACCATAGCCGATCTGAGCTTGAGACCTATCTGGAGCGCGAGCGTGAAAAATCCCTGAAAAATGCCCTGAAATCCCTCCTGCCAGAACGGATGGCGGACTTTATCGCTCAGCCATTTTCTGAAAAGGTCAAACAGTTAACGCACAAAGAGCGCGAGGAACTGCTCAATCGTCTCAAACACCTGCCTATCCCTGTTACAGGCAAGATGAGCCTAGCCAAGTCCTTTGTGACCAAGGGCGGCGTTGACCTGAGAGAAATTAACCCCAAGACCCTAGAGAGCAAACAGGTGCCTGGGCTTCATTTTGTCGGTGAGGTGCTGGATATCAACGCCCACACGGGCGGCTTTAACATCACTGCAGCCCTCTGCGGTGGCTGGGTGGCTGGCAGTTTACACTTTTAGACTGAACAAAAAGCGTCGACTGACGCTTTTTACTTTCCATTCTTTTTCCGCACGACTTATGACTTAAAAACTTCCCAGAAAGGCAGACAAATTTTCAAAACTGTGCAAGTACCAAGGCAGCCAGACTCCTTGTCCCTTGTTATAGAGATAACCCAAAACGAGACCACTCATGGCATGAGGAAGAACACTGAACAGCTCTGCTCAACTCAGCTGATGCATGTGAATCATTCCGAATAACAAGGCCTGAACACTTAGCGATAGAGCATAGGGCATGACTTTCTGACACCACCCAAAAATAATATGGCGATAAACCACTTCTTCGACAAAGGGACCCAATACCCCTAACACTAATAAAATCAAAACTTTTGGAAACCGATTCAGAACCTGCGTTATTGCCGTATCATTTTGCAACTGATAGCCACTTAATCCAAATAGGCTCAGCAAGGTGTCACTCAGCAACACACCGAGCGTGCCCAATAAAACCACAGCAACATAAGCACCTAGCAACCACCACAGGATTTTCCAGCCCAGTGAGGTCACTTTTTGGAAAGACTGCCTTAACTCTTGCCGAAAGAGATAGGCCGCAAGGAACGCTAAGACGCCATAAGACGCGAAGATATGGACACCATGCGGAAAAATGGCACTCAGAAGTTTTCCCTTGATGAGAAACAGATAGAGCAGCAGGTAGCCAATAGGAACGAGAGAGCGGTTATGAGACATAGGTCACCTCTTTTGTTTAGTGTGATAAATCTCCGACCAAACGTAAAAGAGTAGAAGCCCGAACAGCGTTAGAGAAAAGAGTGGCATGCCCTTGATAGCAACCAAACTCCCCAACAAGAGAATTGATAAGAGCGTCAGGTACCGCCAGAGATGCCGACGAGTTGGCTGAGCTAACGGCAACGCGTCCTTAGCCAGACCTAGCAGTTCATCTACCGAAATACCATAAAATGCTGACAAGCGAGCCAAATTATCGCTATCCGGTACTGTCCGATCTTTTTCCCAATTGATGATGGTCTGACGAGACAGCAACAGCAGTTGGGCTAATTGGTCTTGGGTATAGCCCTTTTCTTGTCGTAGAGACTTCAAACGCTCCCCGATGGTCATTGATTTATCCTCCCTAAAGGTAACAGATTAAGCGCGCCATGCCTAGTCAAGATCTGTTGACATGAGCCTGTTTGCTGTGTTAAAGGTCTTGAACATGCTGTTGCTAGCACCTTCAAGTTGACAAGTCTGTCAACCTAATATTTCCCTAACTCACGTAAGCTGGTGTGGTTTTCCTGAATGCGGCGGAACATTTTTTCCATGTCTGACTTGCTAAAGTTGACAAGGACAGGACGACCGTGAGGGCAGTTGTAAGGATTGTCACATTGGGCGAGCTGTACCAGCAAGTCCCGTGCGGAGTAGTCGTCTAGCTTGTGATTGGCCTTGATGCTGCGTTTGCAGGACATCATGATGGCCAATTCTGCTCGGTACTGCTTGATGGAGACCTGATTGGTCAACAGCAGCATGTCACACATTTCATAGACGCCGCTTTCGATTTCCTCTTCCTTCATCCAGATAGGGTGCTCACGTAGGATAAAGGTGTTCTGTCCGTAAGGCTCGAGGTTGACGCCAACTTCCTGTAGTAGCTCTGCCTTTGCCTGCAAGGTCAAAAAATCACTGGATGAAAACTCAAAGAGATAAGGGACTAAGAGCTGCTGGAGCGAGCTGTCAACTTCGGCAATCTTGTCCCGATAATACTCGTACTTCACTCGCTCCTGAGCGGCGTGCTGGTCGATGATGTAGAGCCCGCCTTGCCCTTGTGCAAAGAGGTAGGTCCCGTGCATCTGCCCGAAATACTCCAACTCTGGAAAGGTCGACCGTTCCTCCTGCTCCAAGTTAGCCACCAAGCGCGACAGTTTCTTTCGATCCGCCTGCCAGCCATGTTCCCCGTCCTCTAGGTTAACTGCCTCCCTCTGGGCAAACTGCACACTGGCTGGTCTTTGCTCAGTTTCTGGGCAAATAGCAGAACTAGCCGTCGGACTAGGGCTGTCAACCATCTTGACAAGATTGTCAACCTGCTCTTCAACCACCACTGATTGGGGCTGATCTTTGAGGAAAAAGTCCTGCTTTTCTGTGTCATAGTAGAGGTTGGTCTGCTTGAGACTGAGGCTGGTCTGAACCGGCTTTTCAGCTCGTTTAACACTGGATTTAGCTAGATTTTCCAAGGCATCTGGAATCAAGGTTTGCTCTTTCAGACTAGCTACGATAGCTTGCTTAATCAGTGCCATCAGCTCTTTTTCCTTAGAAATCCGCACCTCCTGCTTGGTCGGATGGACGTTGACATCCGCCAAATAAGGATCAATCTGAATGTCAATCACTGCAATTGGAAACCGTCCCACCATCAGCTTGCTCCCGTAGCCATCTAAAATTGCACGACTGAGCAAAAAGTTCTTGATATAGCGCCCATTGATCAGCAAGGTGATGTAGTTGCGATTGGCACGCGTTAACTCAGGCAAACTGACATAGCCCGACACTTCAAAATCCAAGTCACTGGCTGAAATCTCAATCATCTTGCGTGCTGTTCCCAGACCGTAGATACCAGCGATGGCTTGGCGTAGGTCGCCTGTCCCAGCAGTCTTGGTCAGCTCACGCCCATCACTGATTAGGGTAAAGGCCACCTCTGGGTGTCCTAGACTGAGGCGGTTAACCACATCGATGACACTTGAGGTCTCCGCCTGCAAACCTTTCAGGTATTTGAGCCTAGCAGGGGTGTTAAAAAAGAGATTTTCTACCCTTATTTGTGTGCCAACAGGACGAGAAATAATCTCTTGTTGCTCAATAACACCACCATTGGCCACCAGTTTAAGACCGTGCTCTGCTTCTGCGGACTGGGTTTTGATGGTCATCAGACTGACTGAGGCAATCGAAGGCATGGCTTCACCCCGAAACCCTAGTGTTCGGATACGAAAGAGGTCGCCTTGATTTTTGATTTTACTGGTGGCATGTCGACGTAAACTCAAAGGTACATCTTCTGGCACCATTCCTTCTCCGTTGTCAATTATCTGGATCAGTTTGAGCCCGCCCTCTTCAATGGTGATAGTAATTTGACTGCTGCCTGCATCAATAGCATTTTCAACCAGCTCTTTAACCACACTAGCTGGGCGCTCAACCACCTCACCTGCAGCAATTTGGTTGGCTAGGACTTCTGGTAATTCAATAATTTTTGACATAAATTTCTCTCTTTGTGCTAATCTTAATTTCATTATATCACAAACGGCGCTCATCACAAAAAGACACCAGCCCTAGCTGATGTCCTGATGAGACACTGCCTGCACTGACAGGTCAAACGGTTTATGTTGTACTGTTACTCGGTGCTGATGTAGGACAAGAGAGCATCAGCTGTGGTGGTCGGCAATATCCGCACTCGGTTGAGGGTTAATAAGCCGTTAGACAGACTCGCTAGACCTTCATTTGTGGTTAGACCGAGTTTATAGCCTGCCTGATTAGCTACTGCTAGCGTGTCTTCGTTGTATCGCCCTGCTGGGTAGACAATGGTCGTGGTTTCCTGATGGAGCAGTTGATCGAGATAGGTTTTACTGTCTGTCAGCTCTGCTATTTGCCCATCAACCCCTGTAGTACTAAGATCTGGGTGCGTCACCGTGTGCCCCTCAAAGGTCATGCCTGCTGCTTGCATCTCCAAGAGCTGCGCTTCGGTAAGGTGTCCAGCCTGCTGTTCTTGCGTTAGCCCTGTGATGACGTTGTTGGTCGCCGTGGCCCCATATTTTTGCAAAATGGGATAGGCTACGTCATGAAAGTCCCAGAGGCTATCATCAAAGGTCAGCCAAACCACTTTATTCGCCGGCAGAGCATTCTCGGTTAGGGCACGGTAGGCCTCAGCAGGTGTCAAAAAGTGATAACCAGCTTCCTTCAGCGCCTTAACGTGGCTCTCAAACACGTCAGGTGCTACAATCAGATTGGCGTTGTGCGCCTCCTCTGGTGCCATATCGTGAATGGCATGGTACATGAGGATAGGAATTTTGACAGGCTCCTGTTGCTTGATCCAGGTTGACGATACCTCTTGACGACTGGTTGACGTTGCTTCCCCTGTTTGGCTAACAGATGGCTGCTGAGCTATCGTTTGTGGTTCAGCTTGTTCAAAAAAGACTTGTTTGCCTAAAAAGCCTAAAACAAGTAGTAAGGCAACTATAGCTAGACATAAACTAGCAATCAAGCCAGATTGAGAGGACGACTTCCGTGAACGACGTTGCATGATACACTCCTTTTTCTATTTATTATAGCATACACTCCCTAGATAAAACAAACAACCCACTAGAGAACTAGCAGGTCGTTTGCGGAGATTTATGAAAAAGTTTTAGGAATGGAATAATTATACCCACAGAACCTTAAAGAAAACTTAAACAACCTAATAATAGCATCAAAAGCTAAAATAAGAAATAACTCAACAGTCCTACGCCTAACATGTCACTGATGGCATGAGCCCAGAAAAATGGGAAAAGATTTTTCTCTTTCATCCGAGTGTAGAGCAAATAGTAAATCGTTCCAAGCATGAAACCAATTGCCAAGGCGGAAATATTGCCTTGGTAGGTATGAAAGGCATAGCGAACAATCAGGGAATAAAAGAAAATTAGTTTACGGTGCTGGGATTCCACGCTCAAACACATCCCCAAAAAGAAAATCTCTTCGTAAAAACCATTTAACAAGGAATAAATCACTAAAGATAAGTCAATCGACTGAAGTTTTTCAATGAATGGGTGCATGGTTGAGGTAGTATACTGAACGGCCTCACTGAACTGTGACAGCGCCTCTTCAGGTGGAAAAATACTGTAGGCCACCATAAAATAAAGGTCAAAAATGATAGCAACGCCGATAAAGAGTAAAATCCCCCAAAGAATGGATTTTAAGTTGATTTTAATAGGCCAACTTGAAAAATCAAATCTGCGCCACCAGAGGTACAAAAATGCTAACAATAGCAGAGGCACCTGCCCCCAAAAAGCAGCCCAGTTGACTGCACTGGTAAACTCTGGCAATTCCGCCGTCGCTGTGTTGTCTAAATTGATATAAGCCATCATGGAGTCCTGAATAAAACGGCCAAACATGATAAGGCTCAAAACAACCACATCCCACCACTTTAGATACTTCAGTGGCTCTTTTGGTCTCAGTGTGGTAAAGGTCATGTCAAACCTTCCTTTCTGTTGCATTTAATTTAGTGTCAACAATAGAAATCAGTTGAAAACACCGTATAACATCATCAGTTTAATCTTTTTCCCTAAAATTTTCCTAAAATAAGGTGTAAGGAGAATAGTCAAAACCTCTGCTGCACGACTGACAGCAGAGGTTGGTGAAAGAATTTAGGCAACGATAGCTTTAGCAACTTCTTCTGTCGTCATGCGTGAGAAGTAGTGGCTCGTGTCGATGGTTTGGAGTTTGGCCAAGACATC